>JBEVNF010000442.1:0-7303 GCA_040508255.1 Flavitalea sp. | reverse complement strand
AATGAACGAAGAAGAACCTACGAGGAGGTAAGCATTCATGTTCCACAAATGAAATTGATCCAGGCAGAGAACTGTACGGTGAACGTTACCGGAAAGCTTGATTCACTTGAAACTGGTCTTATGCGTTTCGAGTTGATACAGTCAAGATTGTTCTTTACCAATCATTACAATAACAGGGACGCGCAGCAATATTTCGGTGAAGTTTTTATTAAGGCCAGGAAGGAATCTGAAATAGATTTCAGCGCATCGACTATCAGTTTTAAAACCCTTGCCTGTGAACTGGATGGCTCTACTTTGCGCGACAACCAATTTGGAAAAGTTGAAAAATTCATGGTGAAAGCAAACGATAGTGCGAGAGTGGAGTTGACGGGTTCAAGTTTTCAGAAGTTGAACATCATCCCTAAAACTGAACGTTTCCTGGATACTCTAACGATCCCTTAGCAATTACTTAAATATCATAGTTATCAAATTTTCTCCCGCAAAAGGCGGGACCAGCCATACTCATTTCTTTACACAAGTAAAACCTGTTTTATGATCATTATTCCTATCATCTTTGGTATTATTCTTTGGATCTGTAAATAAGATCACAAAGCATTCTGCAAATGCGGAATTCAACTTCGTATCCTGCCAATCATAAACCAATAAACATTCCTTTATGAAATTATTGACGGCATTAAGCTTTATGCTTATGGCAATGCAAACTGTTGCCCAGGAACGATCTTATGTTGTGGAGGGCAACATCAAAAACCTTCCGGAAAAAGCCACCGTTTACCTGGCGTACAAAAAAGAAGGAGAGAATATTTACGATTCAACGAAACCTTTAAATGGAAATTACAGGATCGCGGGAAAGTGCAATCAGCCGTTTCTTGCCTGGCTGGCAATTGACTATGATGGTGTTGGTCTTCTCAACACTAACCGCCGCTCAACACGTAATATCTCAAAGAAGATTTACGTCGACCAGGGAACCATCCGGATTGATGTTACTGATTCATTAAAGAACGCCAAAGTTCTCAATTCACCGATCAATGATGCTTACTCGGAATACACTGAAAAAATAGAGCAGTATTATTTTGAAAAGCTTGGAGGTCTTGAACGTTCTCAATCTCCGGATACTGCTTTGATCGCTTCCGTCAGGAAACAATGGACAAAAGATCTGAAAGCATTTATTGAATCACATTCAAATTCGTTTATAGCGATCGAAGCGTTGCAGGCATACGGTGGAACAGATCGTGGTGCAAAAACAACAACAGGTTCGCTTGAACTTTATAACATGCTGACTGATGAAGCGAAGAACAGTATACAGGGCAAAGCGTTCAGGCAAAAGCTGATGAACGACGAATTGTTATCAATCGGAAGCATTGCACCTGATTTTTCCCAGGCAACTCCAACCGGCGAAATGCTAAGTCTCAAAAGCCTTCGTGGTAAATATGTGCTGATAGATTTCTGGGCAAGCTGGTGCGGACCTTGCCGCAACGAAAATCCAAACCTGAGAGCAGCATTTACCAGATACCGACCCAATAATTTCACGATACTCGGTGTTTCACTTGACAAACCAGGTGAAAAAGACAAATGGCTCCAGGCTATCAAAGACGATCAACTTGCGTGGGCGCAGGTGTCTGACCTGAAAGGCTGGAGTAATGAGCTCGTTGCATTGTATTCAATCTCAGCGGTTCCCCGGAATTTTCTGCTGGATCCTGAAGGGAAGATCATTGCTAAAAATCTGTACGGATCTGACCTGAATTCTTTTCTTGATAAGTTATTCCAAAAAAGATTGTAACATTTATTCCGGTTGCCAGTCAAATGAAAAAACTTATAACATGAAAAAGTACATACTCGGTTTGGCAATAACATTGGTTGCCGGTGTTTCAGCTTTAGCACAATGTGACTCAACAATAAGTCTTAAAACCTCAAGACAGGAAAGGTTAAATGATAAAGATGAAGTAGTTAAAGCGCAGGATGATGTAGCGACGATTGAAATCACTAAAGAAAAAATTGTGATAACCAAGGATGATGGAAATAATATCATGGATGCAACAATCACGAAGAAGTCATGCGACTGGAAGAGTTTCCTGAAAGATGGCAAAGCAACGTATGAAATCAGAATCACACCTCCGGAAGGAGAGGTAAAAGAAGCAAAGGCCTGGATCGAAGCAACAGCGGGGAAAAAGACTTTTTACATCCTGATGAACGATAGAAAGATCAAAGCAATCATAGATTAAACTGACTTCAGCCTCCGGATTGTCAAAAATCAGGAGGCTGATTATTTAAACTCCTGCACCCAGCCACGCCATCATACCCATACCATTTTCAATGGCACTTTCATCAATATTAAATGTTGGTGTATGTACACCCGATATAATTCCTTTTGAAATATTTCCAACCCCCAAACGGTAGAAGCAGCCTGGTATTACCTGTGAATAATAACCAAAGTCTTCAGCGCCCATACGCATTTCAGTAGTTTCAACATCATCACTGCCTGCATAGGTTTCCGCCAGGCCTCTTGCGCGTTCATTGAGCGCTTCATTGTTGAATACTGTAGGATAACCAACATCAATATGCAGATCGATCTCTGCACCCATGCTATGAACAAGCTCTGTGCTGATCTTACGGATAAGCTCATGCGCTTTGAATCTCCACTCTTCGTTAAGGGCCCTGAAAGTACCCATCAGCTTCACTTCGCTGGGGATAACATTGGTTGTATATCCACCCTGGAATGAAGTGATAGATAAAACAGAAGGTTGAAAAGGATCACGGTTGCGGCTTACAACCTGTTGAAGACTTACTATAAGTTGCGATGCAACAAGTATTGTGTCAACCGTAAGATGTGGTGCTGCGGCATGTCCGCCTTTGCCCTTTATAGTGATATAGATCTCATCAGCACTTGCCATCACCTGTCCGCCTCTGAAGCTGAACTTGCCAACCGGCAATCCCGGATGCACGTGCAGTCCGATTATTGAAGCCGGGGCCGGGTTCTCAAGTACACCTTCTTTGATCAGGATACTTGCACCGCCCGGGTTTTTTTCTTCACCAGGCTGGAAGATGAGCTTGATGGTTCCGCTCCATTCATTCTTTAATTCAGTTAAAATCTTTGCGGCTCCGAGAAGGCAGGTTGTGTGAACATCATGGCCACACGCATGCATAACACCCGGATTCTTTGACTTATATTCCACATCATTTTCCTCCATGATAGGCAATGCGTCCATATCAGCGCGGAGTGCGATAATCCTTGATGATGGATCTTTTCCTTCGATCAGCCCCACCACACCGGTATCTGCCATTATCTTAAAAGGAATTCCAAAGCTTTTCAGCTTTTCCTGTACATATTTCGAGGTTTCGTATTCTTTGTAACTCAGTTCAGGATTGGCATGCAGGTGATGACGCACACCAATAAATTCCTGTGAGTATTTCGCCGCCAGTTCTTTTATCTTTTGAGAAAGCATGCGGAAAATTACAAAATCAATTGCAAATCATAGTGATACAGTTGTATCAGGTCTATTGCTCAATAGAATCATTCGAAGGAGCAGGATCAACCTCAATGGTATCCCTTACCACATACACACCACTTGGAAAGCTTTGTTTGATGTTCTCGAGATAGGCCTCTGCTTCCGAACGTTCTTTAAAGTTGCCAACTTTCAGGTGAAACTTCGGTGACTGAAAAATAAGATATGATTTAAGCTCAGGGAAAGCCTGGTACATTTTTGTTTTTGCTTCAACAGCTTTTGCACGATCGGTGGTATTGATAACCAGGATTCTGAAACCGGCGGCCGACCTGCGCAGATCGCGGGTCACAATCTCGTTGGCCTCAATTTGTTTTTTCACGAGAAGATCAATTCTCGGATCTTTTTTTACTACCACAGATGAAGTATCAGTTTGAGCAGCAGCGCCAAACACAGAGACCATCAACCCAAAAAACAAAATCAGCCTTGTCATAAAAATATTATTGATCACTAAAGTAGGTTAATTACCGCCAGATTCGGGAATACACTCTGTTAATATCCTGACCGACCGCCAGATTGCCCCTGAACGATAGCCACACTTGCACTGCATCCCAGTCTTTCCGCTCCCGCATCAATCAATTGCTTCGCAAAATCAAAAGTTTTGATCCCTCCCGAAGCTTTGATCTTCACATGAGACGGTAAACTGGCACGCATCAGTTGCACGGCCTTTACAGAAGCACCGGCTTCCGCATACCCTGTGGATGTCTTGACAAAGTCGACCCCTGCAGCGGCGCAGATCTCACAACAATGAATTATTTCCTGATCTGAAAGAATTCCTGATTCAATGATCACTTTGAGAATTTTATCGGAAGCTTTCGTTAATTCAACAATCGATCTTATTTCGGCTTCAACATAATTCCATGCATTATTTCTTAATGCGACCAGGTTGATCACCATATCAAGTTCATCAGCCTCATCCTTAATAGCCTGTGCAACTTCTGCTTTTTTTGCAGGTGCATTACTATATCCAAAAGGAAACCCGATGACAGTTGCTGTTTTAATGCCCGAACCTGATAAAAACTTTACGGCATTTCTCACCAATGGTGGCGGCACACAAACCGCTGCAAATGAAAATTGTTTTGCTTCATTGCAGAGCACTTCGATGTCAGCCATTGTAGACGTAGGTTTCAGCAAAGTGTGATCGATATAAGAATTTATCTGCATCTGATTTTGTTTTATCTGAATTGAAATTTCTTGAAGCTAAATAGCCTCATTTGCATAATTTACAGCCTCACAACAATATATTATAAAAACTAACAGTATGAGAAAAATGTCAATGCTTCCACCAGGAAAGTGGTTATTCCTGTTGTGGATGATTGTATCTGTTCCCGCTGCTCTCCTGGCACAAAAAACTTTCCCCGTGAATGGAGTTGCCGACCCTAAAGAAGGAGCTTACGCATTTATTAATGCAACGATCGTTAAAGACGGTCAGACTACTATTCAGAAAGGAACACTTGTTATCCGCGAAGGTAAGATCGTTGCAGCAGGAACAAACATCACTGTGCCAAAAGATGCAGTGACAATTGACTGCGAAGGCAAATACATCTATCCATCGTTTATTGATATGTATGCCGATTATGGTATCGCTTCTCCGCAACGTGCCGGTGGTATGGGCTTTGGTTTTGGTGGGCCTGGTCAGATCACTTCAAATCAAAAGGGTGCCTTTGGCTGGAACCAGGCGATCCGCAGCGATGTTGAAGGTGGTAAACTTTTCAATGTTGACAATGCAAAAGCAAAGTCTCTCAGAGATATTGGCTTCGGCACAGTATTGAGTCATCAGAAGGATGGTATCGCACGTGGTACCGGTGTTGTTGCAACACTCAATGATGAGAAAGAAAACCTTGTGATCGTGAAAGAAAAAGCATCTGCGCATTATTCTTTCTCAAAAGGAACTTCTTCACAATCATACCCTGGTAGTCTTATGGGTGTGATAGCTCTGTTAAGACAAAGCTATCTCGATGCACAATGGTACAAAACAAATCCTGCTGCAGAAGGTGTAAACCTTTCATTGAAAGCCTGGAACGAGAATCAATCATTGCCCCAGATCTTTGAAGCCGGCGATAAATGGCAGGATCTTCGTGCAGACAGAGTTGGTAAAGAATTCGGTGTGCAGTATATAATTAAAGGTGGTACAAACGAATATCAGCGTATTGCTGAGATCGCTGCTACAAAAGCTTCTTATATTCTTCCTCTGAATTATCCTGCTGCAATGGATGTTGATGATCCAAACGAATTACGTTTTGTTGGTCTTGATGATCTGAAACATTGGGAGCTTGCCCCAACAAATGCCGGTGCATTTGAAAAGGCAAATATCAACTTCGCACTTACAACCGCTGATCTTTCAAACGTTGGTGAGTTTATGGCAAATCTCCGTAAAGCAATAGAATACGGGTTGTCTGAAGCAAAGGCTTTTGATGCACTTACTAAAACACCTGCAACCCTGCTGAATGTGTATGATAAGGTAGGAAGTCTTGAACCGGGAAAACTGGCAAACTTCCTGATAACTTCCGGTCCCATCTTCAATGAAAAAACGGTGATCCTCAACAACTGGGTTCAGGGTAACAAATTTTCAGTAAAAGGTGAGCAATGGAATGATGTAAAAGGAACTTACAAACTTGCCATTAACACCTCACCTGCACAATCATATTCAGTAGAACTGAAAGACGGTGGTGTTGCAAGTTTTGTATCAAAGGATACATCTGCTGGTAAGTATACCTATGATGGTAAGCTAGTTAAACTCAGCTTTACTTCTGGTCGTGGTCCGCGCGCTTCTGAAACAATTTTCAGCGGTGTAAGCAACGGAACATCCTGGAGTGGTACCGGCCGTGATGGAGAAGGTAAAACTTTTACCTGGACCGCAACATTTGACAAAGCTGGTGTTGCAAAGGCCGATAGCGCAAAACCAAAACAACCATTGAATCTTGGAAAGATTACATACCCGTTCCTCGCTTATGGTACTGATTCAATTGCAAAGCAGGAGACTATCCTGATCAAAAATGCAACAGTATGGACCAGTGAAAAAGAAGGTAAGCTTGAAGGAACTGATGTACTTGTAAAAGCAGGAAAGATCGCACAGATCGGCAAGAATCTTCCTGCTGCCGGTGCAAAAGTAATTGATGGAACAGGCAAACATCTTACTGCCGGTATCATTGACGAACACTCGCACATCGCGGTGAGCTCTATCAATGAAGGTGGTCAGTCAGTAACGTCTGAAGTAAGGATTGCAGACAACCTGAACCCTGAAGATATCAATATCTATCGCCAGCTGAGTGGCGGTGTTACATCTTCACACATCCTGCATGGTTCAGCAAACACCATCGGTGGTCAGACCCAACTGATCAAATTGCGATGGGGTATGAATGATGATCAGCTTAAATTTAAAGGTTCTGATCCGTTCATCAAGTTTGCATTGGGTGAAAACGTAAAACGTTCTTCTGCCAGCCAGGGTAACAATCGTTTCCCGGACAGCCGTATGGGAGTTGAACAGGTGTTGACAGATGCGTTTCAACGTGCAAGCGATTACCAGGCTGCAATGAAGTCTGGTGTTGCTCCTGCAGCTACAGGTTCTAAAAAGAAAGGCGCTGCTGCAACAACTCCGGCGGCTTCTTCAGTAAGACGTGATCTTGAACTGGATGCGCTGGTTGAGATCATGAACAAAAAACGTTTTATCACTTGTCACTCATATGTACAAAGTGAGATCAACGCAATAATGAAGGTTACGGAGAAATTTGGTTTCCCTATCAATACATTCACACACATTCTGGAAGGTTATAAGGTTGCTGATAAAATGAAAACCCATGGAGCCA
>JBEVNF010000398.1:0-13927 GCA_040508255.1 Flavitalea sp. | reverse complement strand
CAAAGTATCGTGAGAAGTCGCGGTAATGAACCGACTCAACAAACTGGTCAAGCTCTGTATGTGCCTTTCTCTGAAAGCGATAAAAATCTACCAGTTGATAAATGATCAGCGGGAACATGATGGTCAGATAGATATACCAGCCTTTTTCATTAAATCCCTTTATCAGGATGAATGAAGTTATAAACAAAGTCACAAAGAGTCCAAGCACCCTTGCCAGGATCCGCCATTCAAAATTCTTAAGCGCCATCATATATCATATTTGCTAAGTCTCCGGTAAAGAGCGGTTCGTGTGAGTCCCAGCTCCTTTGCAGCTTTGCTGATATTGCCATTGTGTTTTTCGATCACCTTCATGATGGTGTTCTTTTCAATGGAACTCAGCTTGAATTCGGTTGGTTCTTTTTCAATTACGCGTGGCGATTCAATCGGTGAGAAGATCAGATCCCTCGCCTGCAGAACATCACCATCACTCATGATAACTGCACGCTCAATCGTGTACTGAAGTTCACGGATGTTGCCAGGATAATGATACTGCATCAGTTTTTCAAGCGCTTTATCATCAAACTTTAGTCCCGGCTTCATGTACTTGTTGCTATAAAGTTTGCTGAAGTGTTCCGCAAGAATAATGATGTCATCACCTCTTTTATGAAGCGGCGGCAACATGATCTCAACAGTATTGATACGATAGATCAAATCCTTTCTGAAACGGTTCTCATTGGCGAGTTCGCTCAAAGGCACGTTGGTAGCGCAGATCAGGCGTATGTCAATTGGAATTGCATCATTGCTGCCAAGTCTTGTTACCTGGCGGTTCTGTAAGACGCTCAATAATTTTGCCTGTTGATGCAATGAAATGTTTCCTATTTCATCAAGAAACAAAGTGCCACCAGCGGCAGTTTCGAAACGTCCTACCCTGTCCTCACGGGCATCAGTAAACGCTCCTTTTTTATGACCGAATAATTCGCTTTCAAATAACGACTCGGTAAGGGCTCCTACATCGACTTTTACAAATGGCTTGTTGGCTCTCAATGATTGCTGGTGAATGGCCTTCGCGATCATATCCTTTCCGGTACCGTTTTCACCAAGAATCAGGATGTTCGCATCTGTAGGTGCGATCTTTTCAATCTTGTAGAAGATCTCTTCCATGATCTCAGATTCGCCAAGCAGCTCTTTCCCGATAATTGAATCTGCGCTGAATGATGGCTGTGAACTTGATTTGCCCCCGCGGCGTTTCAAGGCATCCTTGATGATGCTCATCAGTTTTTCGTTGTGCCAGGGTTTTACCACAAAATCGGCCGCTCCTTCTTTAAGGCATCGAACAGCAAGGTCGATATCACCGTAGGCGGTGATCATGATAACCGCAGCATCTGAACGATATTCGCTGTGAATCTTTTTCAGCCAGAACAATCCTTCATTCCCTGTATTGATGGAGCTGTTGAAGTTCATATCCAACAGGATCAGGTCAAACTTTTGTTTGGATAGCAGCCAACGGATATTTTCCGGGTTCTTTTCGGTTACCACCTCCTTTACTTCGGTTTTCAATAAAAGTCTTACAGCAGTCAGTACATCCGGATCATCATCTATGATCAGGACAGAGGTGTTTTTTAGAGACATAGTGTTTAAAAATAATTATTGCGTTAGATGCAACATTCAGTTCTACAATTATACCATAAATACAAAGCCATGGCAATTAATTTTTTACGCATAAAACCACTGTCTGATACACTGTATCAAAACCGTACACATGATGTACCGCTAACGAACAGAATCGTATATAATTCGTTGCTAACCGGTTGTAATTCAATACGCTTTGTTTCTGGCACAACGTTGCTTATAGTACGTACAGTTGATTTAATCTCATGTGATTGTTTTGGTGACCGGTCAGGTTGGAAGACCGGTCCCTTTTTAAAAGAAAATATTAAAGACTAATACAGTGGATAGAGTAATTGAAAAAAAAACATGGACCACCAAACGCATCCTTACAATCGGTGGTATTGTGGCGGTGGTAGCATTGATCGCATCAAGTGTTTATTTTACTTCGGGCAAAAGCCGTCTGAATGTTGACACAGAAAGGATCACCATCAGTGAAGTTAAAAAAGGTCCGTTCCAGGTTACCATCCCTGTAAATGGTGTTGTTCTCCCGATCACAACCATCTATCTTGACGCTATGGAAGGTGGTCGTGTGGAAGAAAAATATGTTGAAGACGGAGCCGTAATGAAAAAGGGTGAGCCCATCATGAAGCTTTCAAATACAGATCTGGAGCTTTCGCTATCAAACCAGGAAACCAGCGTATTCAACACGCTTACACAAATGCAGATCAGTAAAAACGCTTCTGATCAGAATACGATCACAAGACTTAACCAGATGGCAGAAGTTGATAATGCTTTAAAAGAAGCGGAACGTAAATACAAACTTAACAAACACCTGTTTGAAGAGAAAGCGATCGGTTCGCAGGAATTTGCAGAATCAAAGAACCTTTATGATTACCAGGTGCTTCGTAAAAAGCTGACTGAGCAGATCATGAGCAAGGATTCAATCTCTACTCACCAGCAACTTCAGCAATCCAATCAGTCATATGAGCGTATGAAAAACGCCTTGAGCCTGATGAAGCAAAAAGTTGGCGATCTGGTGGTTCGTTCACCTGTAGATGGTCAGCTCACTTCGATGGACGCCGAGATTGGTCAAAACAAAAATAAAGGTGAAAGGCTTGGCCAGATCGATGTGCTGAGTGGTTTTAAAGTACGTGCTGATATAGACGAACACTATCTTTCAAACATCGTGATCGGTCTTCGTGGTAAGTTTTCTTTCGCAGGGAAGAACTACGAACTGGAGATCAAAAAGGTTTACACACAGGTAACCAATGGCCGTTTCCAGGTTGATCTTGAATTTCTTGGTGATGTTCCAAAAGGTGTGCGTCGGGGACAAACGCTTCAGATCCTCCTTGCGCTGAGTGATGAAACAGAAGCGATCATGTTGCCAAAGGGTGGATTCTATCAGCAGACTGGTGGTAACTGGATTTATAAAGTACGCGAAGATGGAAAATCAGCTTATCGTGTAGATATCCAGCTGAACCGTCAAAGCACAGAATTCTATGAAGTAATGGAAGGATTGCAGCCTGGTGATAAAGTAGTGACCTCCAGTTATGAGAACTATGGTAACATGCAGGAGCTGATCCTTAAGAAAGAATGATGACCGAAACAAACAACCTTATCTGAACCTTTAATACATCATGTTATGCTAAAGAAATTCATTTTTATCCTCGCCGTGCTTTGCACCGCCTGTATGGTTCCTTCGTACACAAATACATGTGCGAAATCAACTGCAGCCTTCCTGAAGCCAATGTCAGCAGGAATTGCAGTTGGAGAAACTGAAGAAGCCGCTGACCCGGTTGTGAAAAGGCTTGGACTGGAAGTGTTTCCGCTTGAGCTGATCAGCATCCAGCTTTAATTTCAACCTGGTGTAACCTATAGCTTTTTCAATCGTTTAATTTCAATAGTACATTTCAAACAATCACCTAAATCAAATAAAATGATCAAGATTACCGCACTGGAAAAATACTACCGTACCGAGGAAGTGGAAACGGTGGCTCTTAACAAACTTAGTTTCGAAGTAAAAGAAGGTGAATTTGTTGCTGTGATGGGGCCATCCGGCTGCGGTAAGTCTACCCTGCTTAATATCGTTGGCCTGCTTGATGATCCGGATGGCGGAAGCTTCCTTTTCAACGGTATCGAAGTAGCAAAATTCAACGAAAGAAAACGTGCTGATCTTCGCAAAAGAAACATCGGCTTTGTGTTCCAGAGCTTCAACCTTATCGATGAACTTACCGTTTATGAAAATGTTGAACTACCGTTGATCTATCTCGGTGTTAAAGGTGCTGAGAGAAAACAGCGTGTGGAAGAAGTTCTTGACAAGATGCAGATCATGCACCGTCGTAATCACTACCCGCAACAACTTTCCGGCGGTCAGCAACAACGTGTTGCAGTTGCCCGTGCAGTTGTAAACAGACCCAAACTTATTCTTGCCGATGAGCCTACAGGTAACCTTGATTCATCAAATGGTAATGAAGTAATGACCCTCCTGACCGATCTCAACGAACAGGGAACAACTATCATCATGGTAACGCACAGTGAACACGATTCACGCTATAGCCACCGCATTATCCGTATGCTGGATGGCCAGGCTGTTACTGAGAACATCATGGTTTAATTATTCCCGTAATAATTCTTTAACGGGTCGGATCAGCTGCTGCAAACAGTTGAACCGGCCCTAACACTATTCTTATGCTGTTTAATTACCTGAAGATTGCGTATCGAAGTCTGCTGAAATTCAAATTCATTTCGTTTATCAATATCTCGGGACTGGCTATTGGTTTTACCTGTTGCCTGCTGATCGTTACATATATCATTAATGAAATAAGTTATGATCGTTCAAATCCGGATGCTGAACGCATCTATCGGGTTACACGCGATTTCCATTCTGATAAAGGTGTGATGCAGCTTCGTCTCGCAAGCGTTGCTCCACCATTCGGGCCATTGATCAAAAATGATTACCCGGATATTGAGAATATGACCCGTATGCTCAACATGGGTGATGTGACCGTTAAATACGGCGATAAAATGTTTTCAGAATCCGCAACAATCGCTGCAGACGAAAACTTTGTGAGTTTCTTTGATGTGAATGTTATTTCAGGTGACGCAGAAAAAGGTCTTACTGAACCCAACAGCGTAATGCTTAGCGAAGAGCTGGCGAAAAAATATTTTGGCCCTGAAGATCCTATGAATAAGATGCTGCAACTCGATGGTCGTTTGTCTATGCGGGTTACAGGTGTTTTTAAAGGTATGCCCCTGAACAGTCACCTTCATCCGAGGATGTTGCTTTCTTTTAGCACGCTTAAAAATCCGGATGTGTATGGTGAAGAAAACCTTCGCACAAACTGGGGTAACAATGCATTCATGACCTATGTAAAGTTACCGGCCAATTATCCGGCGGGTAATATTGAAAAGCAATTTCCTGCATTTCTTGATAAACATATGGCCAATGAATATGGTGGAGGTCGTCCATCATTATATACAACAATTCATCTTGAAAAACTTACTGATATCCACCTCCGCTCTCATCGTGATGATGAAATGGAAGCTCCCGGCGATATCCGTCGTGTATATATTTTTGCAGCAATCGCATTATTTATCCTGCTCATTGCGTGTATCAACTATATGAATCTTGCAACTGCAAGATCAGTGCTGCGTGCAAAAGAAATTGGTATCCGCAAGGTTTCAGGGGCAACACGCGCTGAGCTGATGTCACAGTTTCTTACAGAATCTGTGCTGATCACATTGATCGCACTGGTGATTTCTCTTTTGCTTACCTGGATCACTTTGCCATTGATGAGCAAACTGGCAGGCGTTCCCCTGAACTCTGCGGTACTGATCAATCCATCGGTGATCGGTTCAATTGTTTTGATCCCGATCGTTGTCGGACTCATTGCAGGTGTATATCCTGCTGTTTTTATGTCTTCTTTTCAGCCGGTAAAAACATTAAAAGGCTTTCTGAAGATTGGTTCCGGATCTGCTACCTTCAGACAAGGTCTTGTTGTGCTGCAGTTCGCTATCTCCATCATACTGATCATTAGCACCGCGATTGTATTTCAGCAGTTGAATTACATGAAGAACACCGATCTTGGCTATGAACGCAGCCAGGTGATCACTATGGATTACCAGGGAAAACTTAATGAGAGCTGGGAAAGTTTTCGCCAGCGTCTGTTGCAGAATCCAGGGATCGCTGAAGTGGGAAGATCTTCGAGGATTCCGACAGGAAGACTGCTTGATTCGCAAGGCGCAGGTACCATTGAAGGAGATTCTGTAAAGCAGTCGCCTGCTGATCTTAAGGTACTGGCGGCAGATGATAAATTTGTGCCGACCTATAAAATACAGATGGTTGCGGGTCGAAACTTCTCGAAAGAATTTGGTATGGATTCAAGTGCCTTTATTCTTAATGAGGCAGGCATGAAAGCAATGGGCTGGAATAACCCCGCTGATGTTGTTGGTAAAACAATGGTGTATGGTGGTGTTCGCGGAAATGTGATCGGAGTAACAAAAGACTATCATTTTGAATCGATGCATCAGAGTATTGTGCCGCTGATCATGATCAAAGGAACGGAAGCAAATAACAATTACCGTCGTATTTCTGTGAGAATTACCGGCGATGATGTTCAGTCTACTGTAAATTACATCAGCAAAACATATACATCATTTGTACCTGATCAGCCATTTCAGTACACCTTCCTTGACGAACGTTATCAGCGTTTGTATGAATCAGAACAGAAGCAGGGCAATATCTTCGGAACCTTTTCAGGCATTGCCATCTTTATCGCGTGTCTTGGATTGTTTGGCTTATCTGCTTTCGCGATCACGCAAAGAATGAAGGAAATTGGTGTAAGGAAAGTTCTTGGTGCAAGTGTTTCAAGTATAGTTGGATTGCTTTCCAAAGATTTTCTCAAACTCGTTGCCATTGCAGCATTGATCGCCTTCCCTGTAGCCTGGTTCGTAATGCATAACTGGTTGCAGGATTTTGCATACAGGGTTACCATCGGTTGGTGGATCTTTATTGCAGCAGGGGTTATCGCAGCGATTATTGCGGTTGCAACAATTTCGATACAGGCTGTTAAAGCAGCACTCTCTAATCCCGTTAAAAGTCTGAAAAGCGAATAAACTATGTTCCAGAATTATTTTAAGGTTGCAATCAGAAATCTGTTCCGTCATAAGAGCTATACGGCCATCAATATTGCCGGGCTCTCTATTGGTATCGCTGCGAGTTTGTTGCTGTTCCTCGTGATCAGGTATGAATATAGCTATGATACTTTTCAGAAGAACTATAGCAAGATCCATCAGTTTGTAATGGATGATAAACTTACAAATGGTGAGCATATATACAACCCCGGCAGTCCGTTTCCGGCGCTTCAGGCATTACGTGCTGAGTTCCCGACAATGAAGATCGGTACTTTGCTCTCCAGCAATGGCAGCCAGATAACCATTCTTAAAAATGATCCTTCCTCCGGGATCATGAATCCAAAATACATTACTGAAAACGGGTTGATCTATGCGGATCCTGAACTGTTCCAGGTGTTGGATTATAAATGGTTAAAAGGTCAGCCATCCATCCTTGCTGAACCCAATGTTGTTGTGCTCACCCGCGCTGCAGCAGAAAAATACTATGGAAGCATCGATGCAGCCATGGGTAAATCACTGATGGTTGATAACCTGACGACAATGCAGGTATCCGGTATTATCGAAACTCCGCCGGCAAATACCGATTTTCCAATGGAAACGATTGGTTCTTTTGAAACCTATAAAAAGATCGATCAACCATATGGCTATATGCCTGTCTGGGGTTTCCTGACAAGCAGCAATGTAATTCTTACCCGTTTCCCGGATAATGTGACACGTGAAACTGTTGAGAAAAAACTCGAAGCCTACAGCGCCCGGGTTTTTGAGAAATCAAACAGACGTGAATATCGCAAAACAATATTGTTGCCTTTGAGCGATGTTCACTTTGATACAAGGTTTCATAATCTTGGTGACCATATCATCTCGAGAAATACACTGAACATCCTTTCATTTATTGCAGTATTGATCATTGTAATGGCTTCGATCAATTTTGTGAATCTTTCAACTGCACAGGCGGTTGGTCGGTCGCGGGAAGTGGGTGTGCGTAAAGTGCTTGGCAGCAGCCGTCCGCAACTGTTCAGGCAAATGATGGGTGAAACAGGTCTCATAGTTATTATCTCAATTGCAATTTCACTGGTGATCGCATTCGTTGCGATCCCATTTGTAAAAAATATTGTTTCAATCAATGAGGAATTGAAACTCATATCTGTCGCCACACTCATTTTCCTGGCTATAGTTTTCGTTGCAGTTACCTTTTTCTCTGGTGTATATCCGTCATTGGTTCTGTCAGGGTTCAAGCCTGCACTCGCTTTGAAAAACAAGATCACCTCCGCCAATGTCGGCGGAATCTCATTACGTCGCGGACTTGTGGTACTTCAGTTTGGAATCTCACAGATCCTCGTGATCGGAACGATTATCGCGGTGAGCCAGATGAATTATGTAAAGAATGCAGACATTGGCTTTAACAAAGAAGCTGTGTTTGTGATGAACAGTACGGCAGACAGTGCATTGATCGCAAAACGTGAAGCATTCAAGATGGCTGTTCTTCAGCTTCCGGGAGTTCAGTCGTTAAGTTATAGCAGTGATATACCATCTTCAGATAATAATTCTGCAAGCAATTTTGGTTTTGATCTGAAGAATGATAATGACTTTGATCTCTTTCTTAAGTTTGGTGATGAAGATTACTTTAAGACCTATGGTCTCCAGATCATTGCCGGTCGTGCCCTGGCGAAGACAGATACGCTGCGTGAAGCAGTTGTCAATGAAACACTGATCGCGAAGCTGGGTTTGAAAAAGCCGGAAGATGTGCTCGGAAAAAAAATCCGATTCGGAGGAAATATTCCTATACCTGTGGTAGGAGTTGTGAAGGATTTCAAAACAAATTCACTCAGGGAATCTGTTAAACCTTTGATGATATCAAGCGTACCAGAATTCTATACTGTTACAGCGGTTAAACTCAGATCCACTGATATCGACAAAGCTTCAAAGGCCATCCAGAAAACCTGGGATCGCTATTTTCCTGAATACGCGAACACAAGCGAGTTTATGGATGAAACGATTGACAACTTCTATCAACAGGAAAATCAGCTGAGCAATCTTTACAAGATTTTTGCCGGTCTCGCTATATTTATTTCCTGTCTTGGACTGTATGGACTTGTATCTTTCCTTGCTATTCAGAAAACCAAGGAAGTAGGTATCCGTAAAGTGCTTGGTGCTTCAGTGGGTAATATCGTTTATCTTTTCTCAAAAGAATTTACCATCCTCATTGCAGTTGCGTTTTGTATTGCAGCTCCGATTGGCTGGTTTATGATGAATAAATGGCTGGAAGATTTTCAATTCAAGATTTCGATCGGCGCAGGTGTGTTTGTGCTTGCTATCTTTTTATCGATGATGATTGCCTGGGTAACGGTTGGTTATAAAGCTGTAAAAGCAGCATTGGCCAATCCTGTGAAAAGTATACGTGCTGACTAATGCCGGTCTTTTTTCAAACGCATTCAAATCATTGTTATGCTCAAAAGTTATTTAAAACTTGCATGGAGAAACATCCGTAAACAACCGGTATTTTCGGCAGTCAATATTGCCGGCCTTGCAATAGGTCTCGCGGCTTTCTGGCTCATCGCTCTTTATGTTGGTGACGAACTGAGTTATGATCGTTACCAGGAAAAAGGTGACAGGGTGGTTCGCGTAGTGCATCATGCAAGCTGGAACGAAAGCAAATTTGACCTCGCTCCTACCTCAGCACCTTTTGGTCCTGCATTGAAAGCGGAATACCCCGAGATTGAAGAAATGGTACGCCTCCACCCCGAAGGTGGCGGAGTACTCACCGTGGGTGATAAATCGATTCGTGCAGACGATATTATTTTTACCGACAGGCAGTTTCCTAAAATCTTTACAGTAAAATTCATCGCCGGTGATACCTCTGCGTTGAAAGCACCTGAATCAATTGTACTTACCAAAACGCTTGCAGAAAAGCTTTTTGGCAATGCGTCTTCAGCCGTTGGAAAAACTGTGTACTTTGAAAACAATTATCCGAACGCTGTAACCGGTGTAGTTGAAGATGTGCCGGCTAACTCTCATTTGAAGTTCAGCGCAATCCGTTCTTTACCTTCAAACTACAACAATGGCTGGCAGGCGTTTGAATTATACACTTATCTGCTGCTTAAGCCAGGAACTGATATCGCAAAACTTGAGGGAAAACTTCCTGCGTTTTACAAAAAACATCTTGAACCTGAGATGGGTCAGGGTATAACATACAGGATGGAATTGCAACCTTTAACCAGCATTCATCTTCATTCACAACTTGAATATGAATTTTCAGCAAATGGCAATGTTCAGTATGTATACATCTTTTCAATTGTAGGCTTGCTCGTTCTTGTGATTGCGTCTATCAATTATATGAACCTTTCTACCGCACGCGCTACATATCGTGTAAAAGAGATAGGTGTCAGAAAAGTGATCGGTTCGGGAAAAGGACAACTCGTTGCAATGTTTTTATCAGAATCTGTATTGATCTGCATTTTCGCAGGTATTCTTGCTGCTTCGATTGCTGCTTTCGTGATGCCTTTGTTCAACCAACTCTCCGGTAAAGAACTGGAACTTTGGAGATTTGGTGTTGCACCTACCTCTGCGGCGTTGCTATTGTTTACGGTTACAACAGGTTTGTTGAGCGGACTTTATCCTGCATTCTTTATGTCAGGGTTTCTGACAATACCATCATTGAAGGGCCAGGTTGGATCAAGAACAGCAACTGTATTGTTCCGTAAAGCACTGGTAACATTTCAATTTGTGATCACTATTGTGATGATTGCCGGATCATTCATAATCTATAATCAACTGGATTATGTAAAGAACAAAAACATTGGTCTGAATAAGGATCAGGTATTGAGTTTTCATGTCGGTAACCGGGAGCTGAGAAACAAGATCCCTGCGCTCAAACAGGCATTGCTGCAAAATCCCTTGATTGAATCTGTGTCTGCAGCCAGCAACCCGATTGGAAATAATAACATTGGCTCCAACGGATATTATTTTGAAGAAAATTCTGACCAGAAAGGAACTTCGGGAAGCTTCTCCAGCAGTTCAAGAAAGATCCAGAATTTCATGGTGGATGGCGACTATCTCAAAACCCTGCAGATCAAACTGGCTGCTGGCCGTGGTTTTTCTGATGATCGGGAGGATGATCGTTATCATGCTGTCATGGTAAATGAAACACTTGTAAAAGAGCTTGGATGGAAAGATGCGATCGGGAAGAAAATGGAATTCAACATCAATTCAAAAGGTGACAGGGGAAGTGCCCAGGTGGTGGGTGTTGTAAAAGATTTTCATATTTATTCATTACAGCATAAGCTTGAACCATTGATCATGCATATGCCACCTGAAGAAATGATGAAGGATAACCTTTATGTACGTATCAGTTCAAAAAATGTTCCTGCTGCACTCGCCTGGCTGGGTAATACCTACAAAAAGTTTGATGCATCTGCTGAACCCGAATTTCATTTTCTCAGTGAGAACTTCGCTGCACAATACAAAACTGAACAACAACAAGGGAAACTTCTGCTGACACTGACGGTGCTTGCTATATCTATAGCCTGTCTTGGACTGTTCGGGCTTGTTACTTTCACGGCCATCCAGAAATCCAAAGAGATCGGTATCCGTAAAGTGCTTGGTGCCAGTGTGCTTAGTATAGTGCAGTTGCTTACAACAGACTTGCTGAAACTTGTTGCGCTGGCACTCGTTATAGCCATTCCTGTTGCCTGGATGCTTATGAATCAATGGCTACATAATTTTGCTTACCCGGTCAGTATCGGTTGGACCGTATTTGCTTTTGCCGGAGGTGTTGCATTGTTCATTGCATTATTTACTATGAGTATTCAATCCATAAGATCTGCCCTTTCAAATCCTATAAAAACGCTCAAGACTGAATGATCTCTTAACAACTAAACCGGGAAACAATGTTCCGCAACTACTTCAAAACTGCATGGCGCAATCTCTGGAAAAATTCTTTTTTTTCATTGTTGAATATTTTCGGACTCGCAGTTGGTATCGCTGCCTGCATTATGATCATGCTCTTTGTTTTCTATGAAAAGAGTTTTGATGCCAGGCACACGAAGAATATTTACAGGCTCGATGAAGTTCAAAAATTCGAGGGTATGGTTGCGCCGCAAAAGGTGGCACTCTCGATGTATCCGATGGCTCCTACCCTTAAGCAGGATTTCCCGGAAGTAAAGAGTTATGTGAGACTTAACTCCTGGAATAATATAGAACTGGTAAACGAAGGAAAGAAACACAATGTTCCAAAACTGATGTTTGCCGACTCAAACTTCTTTAACTTTTTTGATTTCAGATTAACAAAAGGCGATAAGCTTCAGGTGCTCGATAAACCGAATAGCGTTGTGCTAAGCGAAGATCTTGCAAAACGGATTTATGGTACGGCTGATCCGATTGGGCAAACTGTATCGTTCTATGGTAATGATACAATCCTTTTCAAGGTGACCGGGCTCATGGCCAATGTTCCCGGCAACTCACATCTGCAGTTTGATGGTGTGTTTTCATTCAGCACCATTTCTAATCCCAGGAATATGGAAAACTGGGGTGGCAACTGGCTCACGACCTATCTCGAACTTGCCCCGGGCGCTAACATCGCGGCCATGGAAAAGAAATTTCCTGCCTATCTCAAATCGCATATGTCGGGTGACGGATGGAAATTCTATGAACTGTTTCTTCAAAAACTGAGTGATATACATGCCGGATCAATGGATATCACCCATGATTACCACAACTTCCTGAAGTTCGATAAACGTTATACTTATATATTCTCGATCATCGGCATACTGGTGCTGGTGATTGCCTGCATCAATTTCATGAATCTGGCTACAGCTAAATCCGCCGGTCGTGCGCGCGAAGTGGGTGTGCGAAAATCTATTGGTGCCGGAAGATTTCAGCTGGCCATTCAGTTTATCGGTGAATCTATATTGGTTTGTTTACTTGCGTTGGTACTAGCAATCATCTTTGTAAAACTCTGTCTGCCATTTGTAAGGAATCTCAGTGAAAGGGATCTTCAATTTCCTTTGTTCTCAAATCCGGTAATATTATTGATCATCCTGTCTGGTACGTTGATCACGGGTCTGGTTGCCGGAATTTATCCATCTATCTATCTTTCTTCATTCAAACCTGCCAAAGTTTTGAAAGGAAGTGTTCAGTCGGGGAAAGCAAAAAGTTTTTTCAGGAATGCATTGGTAGTTACACAATTTACTGCTTCCGTATTTCTGATCATTGCAACGGTGTTTGCCGTGCGACAACTGAACTTTATGCAGGAAAAAGATCCTGGCTTTTCAAGGGACCAGGTCGTGTTGCTGAGATTAAACAACAAAACCAATCCAAGGTATAATGCAATAAAAGAAGCTTTACTCACACATCCCGGCGTGCTGGCGGTCTCCGGGTCCCAACAGCGTCTTGGGAACAATCTCCATCAGACTGGTGTAACCTACCACGGTGGTAAAGGAGCGCGTGAAATGGCAACCTCTCAAAACGTGGTAGATCCTGATTACCTCCGTCTGTATAAGATCCGGATCATCGCCGGCCGTGATTTTTCAAACGACTATGATTCTGAAAATGGAAAGGGATATATTATCAATGAAAGCCTTGCGGAGGAGTTATTAAAAGACGAACCAAAGGGCTCAAAACCACAGGTCCTGATCGGCAAACGATTTGGTTTTGGTGGGATGGATTCCGTAGGCAGGATCATTGGTGTAGCCAAAAATTTCAACTTCAATTCCCTGCACCATAAGATTGAAACCTTGTGTATGATCTCCCAAAAGGATTGGGGTTATAGTGAGATTTCTGTCCGGCTTGATAGCAAGAACGCTGTAAAAGCAATGGATGATGTAAAAAAAGTGTGGGCGGGACTTGTGCCTGATTTTCCGATCGATTACAAATTTCTTGATGATCATTTTGCTGAATTATACAAAGCTGATAAACAGGTCAGTGAAGTAGTCGCTATCCTTGCAAGCCTTGCCATTGTTATCAGTTGTCTTGGGTTGTTTGGACTCGCTTCTTTTTCCGCCGAAAAACGTGTCAAAGAAATTGGTATCCGCAAAGTGCTGGGTGCTTCGGTAAATAGTATAGTGAATATGTTATCAGTTGATTTTGTAAAACTGGTGATCATTTCAAATCTGATCGCATGGCCGATTGCCTGGTTTGCCCTGAATAAATGGTTGAATGATTTTGCATATCGCGTGGAAATTAATTGGCTGGTGTTTGTACTGGCCGGCCT
>JBEVNF010000558.1:0-10770 GCA_040508255.1 Flavitalea sp. | reverse complement strand
TTTTTCAACAGCAAGCTCTGACGCATCTGAGTAGTCTGCCGGGACCAGAATATTGTTGAATAATTTTGTCATCTTTTCAAATCACTACGGTTTCAATAGAGGTGCATGTAAAACTATAAATATCACTAGTAATACTCTGCATACATGAGTTAAAAGGCTATTAAAGAAATAGCACGATTATAACCTGTAGATCGAATGCTGTTAAACAGGAATCATGCCCATAGATGACGTGAAAGATTAAATCGTAATTAATATAGCAGGAAGATAAGAAGGAAGGACTTTAATGTATTATTAAGAGACATTACCAAATTAAGCACCAGCGCTGATTTCAGGCGAAGCCATATTAGGAAGTGAGATGGTAAATAATGTTCCGGTTACTATATCTGACTGAACATCTATCTGACCTTTATGAAGACTTATAATTCGTTTTGCAAGCGCAAGCCCAAGACCAAAACCTTTTGCCTGACCAATGTTACCTGAACGATAAAAAGGTTGAAATATGTTCTCTATTTCTTCTTCAGCAATGATATCACCTTCATTACGAACCTTCACGACGATGTTACCCGCGGGAAAAGTAAGAGAAACAAGGGATATATGATTAGGTGAATACTTACAACCATTTTCAACAACATTCTTGATGGCGCTGTATAACAGATCGTAGTTACCAAATACCAGAAAGCTTCTTTCATCTTCGGGGAAATCACCGAAGTCAAGATCAACATTATATGTTTCGCTGATCTTCTGAACGTCTGCAGTTACTTTCAGCAATACTTCATCAACACGTACTTCCGTTAACTCTATACTTCCCTGTGAACCTGTCTTTGCTATCTCAAGTAAACTCCTGGTAAGGTGTTGCATCTGCCTTACATCTTCATGGATACTCTGCATTACCTGCTGGTATTCTTCCTTTGTACGATCCTTGTGAAGCGTTACTTCGAGCTGGCTAAGTATTGATGTAAGGGGCGTAGATAATTCATGCGAAGCATTTGAAATGAATCGCCGTTGAATGATAAATGAATCCTGCAAACGGTTTAATAATTCATTGAACGTGCTTGCGAGGTGATTTAATTCATCCTGCGAATTACCTGCCTGTAACCGATGTGAAAGATTTTGTGAGCTGATCTCATTTACTTCGTGAATGATTTGCGTGATCGGGCGCACCAGTTGTTTGCTGAATGCATATCCGACAACAAGCGTTATCACAACACCCGTTAATAAACTACCCAGAAGAATTTTTTTAAGTTTCGAAAGACGCTGCCAGCCATCCTCATCCACTCCACCTACAATGATAACAACATGCTTTGCTCCGTCATTGTAATTGTAAGCAATTGCCTCCCGGTTATCAATCTCGAAATAGTGGCGCTGACGTATTCTTGCTTCGTTTAGTATCTCTCTGGTAACCTTGATGGTGTCAGCAGTGCCAAGTGCGTTAAACTGGTAAATGGGATGGTTGGTATTATCGTAGATCGTAACAGATTTCTGCGGGATGGTTGTTGAAGATGAATCAAATCTTGACAGCCTGTAAAGACCTGTATCTCCTAGCAGTGAATACAACTGCGTATTGATATTTGCCCGGGCAGTAATCCGCGATTTGAAAGTTTCTTTTCTTTCAAGCTTGGAGAAATAATACACTGAAACGCTCAGCAATAACAGGATGGCTGTTACGAGCAGAGTGAAGAGCGCAGTTATCTTGACCTTGATTTTCAATCAGCGATGATACTTTATCAGGGAGCCTTCTGCAAAAACTCCCTGTTATGCTCAGGGATTTTCTTTCAGAATGTAGCCCATTCCCACCTGTGTATGAATGAGTTTATTTTCGTAATCCTTGTCCAGCTTCTTACGAAGAAAGTTTACATAAACATCGATCACGTTTGTTTTGGTATCGAAATCGATATCCCAAACATTTAACGCGATGTCTGCACGTGAAACCACCCGGTTTTTGTTACGTACAAGATACTCGAGCAGCTGAAATTCTTTCGCTGTCAAAGATATTAAAGTTCCTCCACGGGTAACCTCTTTATTATCAAGATTCATTGAAAGATCTGCGATAGTAAGGATATTCCCGGTCGGAGCACCCTGGTAAAGCCGTTTAAGCAATGCACGTATGCGTACAAGAAGTTCTTTGAAATCGAAAGGTTTTACGATATAATCATCAGCCCCTGCATCAAATCCTTCTACCTTATCATCAGTTGCACTCAGGGCGGTAAGCATCACGATGGGCACACGCTCGTTGATCTTGCGTATCGCTTTGCAAACTTCGTAACCATTCATCCCGGGGATGTTGATATCGAGTATTACGAGGTCAAAAGTGTAGGTCTCAAACAATTTCAAACCCTGTAAGCCATCAAAGGCCAGTTCTACCTGGTATTGTTGCTCTGTCAGTCCTTTCTTCAGTGTCTCAGCTATCTTCTTCTCATCCTCAACCAATAGAATTTTGATCTCTTCCATAGCGCCAAAATTGAGAAATAAAACTCATGACCCCTATCCACGATAGTAAAATCACGATTAAAAACGAATTAAAAAATACTTCTATAGATGCCGAGTTCAACACCACGAATCTCTGCAAGTCCACGCAATCTTCCGATAGCGCTGTAACCCGGATTTGTCTTCTTGTTCAGATCATCAAGCATCTGGTGACCATGATCAGGTCGCACAGGAATTCTTTGTTTACGGCTTCCCATAACAATCAGAAGTTCCTTTATCACTTCGTACATATCAACATCTCCGCCAAGATGATCCGCTTCGTAAAAATCTCCCCATTCATTTCTAAGGGTTGACCTCAGATGAACAAAATGAATTCTGTCACCATGCTTCCTGATGATCGCGGGGAGATCATTGTCCGCACGCACGCCAAATGATCCCGTGCAGTAACAAAGCCCGTTTGCAGGCGACGGAACTGCGGTAAACAAGGCATCAAGATGATCAATTGTGCTCAGGATCCTTGGCAATCCAAGTATAGGGAAAGGTGGGTCATCAGGATGTATAACCAGTTTGATACCAGCATCTTCAGCTACAGGTGTGATTGCTTTCAGGAATGAGAAAAGATTCTCCTGTAGCTTATCCGCATCAATTCCATCATATGCATTGAGGGCCTGTTGAAATTGTTCAACAGTAAAGCTTTCTTCGCTTCCGGGCAAACCGGCAATGATGTTGCGCTGAAGCAACAGCTTTTCATCATCATTCATCGACTCATAACGTTCACGCGCACGCGAAATCTCAGAAGCCGAATACTCTTCTTCGGCACCCTTTCTTTTCAGTATAAAAAGATCAAACGCTATAAAAGCAGCCTTCTCAAATCTCAGCGCCTTACTGCCATCCTCAACCGAAAATGAAAGATCAGTGCGTGTCCAGTCAAGCACAGGCATGAAGTTATAGGTAACGGTTTTTACACCGCAGGCAGAAAGATTGCGGAGCGACTGTTTGTAATTTTCAATGTATTGTTCAAAATTACCGCGCCGGGTCTTGATATCCTCGTGCACAGGAACGCTTTCAACAACCGACCATTCAAGACCTGCATTTTCGATCTCGGTTTTGCGTCTGCTGATCTCTTCTTTGGTCCACACTACTCCATTGGGAACATGGTGAAGCGCTGTTACAATACCTGTGCATCCTGCCTGCCTGATATCTGCAAGACTGACGGGGTCGGAAGGTCCGAACCATCTCATGGTCTGGATAAAAGTGAAAATTGCCAATCGTAATAATTTTAAAGCTTAGTATGCTGCGTTGAAATCCTGTTTAATGATCACATCAGTAAACTTCTTTTTGAAAACTTCTACCGGGTAGATCTTGTTATCCTGGTCGAAAATATTTGCATAATACAGCGAATCTGCTTTTGTAAAAACAGAGTATTTACCATCTGGAAGATTAACCTTGAAATAACCCTTGTCGTCAGTTGTAACCTGTTTCACAAGTTTTGTGCTTATCGCTTTATAGAAACCCGGGCGATCCGCATTGGTGACCTGTGACGGACCGGTGAGCTCGTAGATATACACTTCTGTAACAATTCCCTTTGGAGCCTGCCTTGCTTCGCCCGGCGAGGGCATCTGGTTACCCTTTACTTCGTAAACATATCCCTTAATACCACACTTCCGCCCGAAAATTCCGTATATGAAAGAAGAGCAAAGAACCAGAACTCCAAAAACGGCTGCTGATCTTAAAACTAACTGCTTCATAATCAATTTAGATTTTGATGTTGAAGTTATCAAAAAAGATGGTTGTAAGTCCAAATTCGTTAATTTTAAAACAAAGACAACTACTACTTATGAGCAGACTGTTAACCCTGGTTTTAATCCTGGTTTCTGTTGCGTTTACCTCAATTCAAGCCCAGACAACTACTAATCGAACCATTCTTCAAAAAGCAGGTACTGACGCTGCAATACAAGAACAAAAAGATTATCTCCGCTTAAAACAACTTGCGGCTGAAAAGAAATGGCCACTGATGTCAAGAGGCAAAAACGGGGCCATAGCGCGGCTTGTAGGTATTGATCCTTCAGGAGATCCATTGTACGTTACAACATATGATAACCTTGCAGGAGCGGCAACGGTAAGAACTAATCTTCTGTGGCCGGGTGCAAGTACAGGTATCAATCTGAATGGTTCATCAGCAAATATCAAAGGAAAAATTGCGATATGGGATGGTGGTGCAGTCAATGCAACGCATGTTGAACTCAACGGTCGCGTACTTCAGAAAGACAATCCTGCAACAACTGAAGATCACTCAACACATGTTGCCGGCATTATGATCAATAGTGGTGTTAACCCTATCGCAAAAGGTATGGCATATGGAGCTCAGCAATTGCTTGCATATGATTTTGGCAACCACATTTCTGAAATGTTTTCCGAAGCACAAAATCTGCTGGTTTCAAATCACTCGTATGGAACAATCAGCGGCT
This sequence comes from Flavitalea sp., assembly GCA_040508255.1. Taxonomy (GTDB): domain Bacteria; phylum Bacteroidota; class Bacteroidia; order Chitinophagales; family Chitinophagaceae; genus DATHKG01. The sequence goes on along the minus strand of JBEVNF010000558.1, from coordinate 5,878 downwards.
GGTATTACAATGATGGCGAATCACGGTGGGAGTTTCGCGGTGAATTCGGAGCAAACGAAGACTACAAATTCGGATACTACGATAATGAAGCCCGCAACTGGGATTCGATTGCATACAACGCTCCAAACTACCTGATCGTAAAAGCAGCGGGCAACAATCGTGATGTGAATGGTCCCGATATCAATCAGAAATATTTCAGGTACAATGCAAACAATACGATAATTGACGCAGGGAATCGTCCCGCAGGTATAAGTGATAATGATTCATTTGATATCTTGCCTACATACAGCGTTGCAAAAAATGTTCTTACAGTTGGCGCTGTTAACCCGATCACCGGTGGATACACAAGACCCTCTGATGTTGTGTTGAGTACGTTTACAAGCTGGGGACCAACCGATGACGGTCGTATCAAACCGGATATTGTTACTGATGGTGTTGATTTGTATTCAGGGATGGCAAGCAGCAACAACGCGTATGCATATCTCAGTGGTACTTCGATGGCAACACCTGTTGCAACCGGATCAATATTTTTATTACAGGAGTATTTTTCGAAACTGAACGGTGGTGCTTTTATGCGCGCAGCTACTTTAAAGGGCCTGGTAATTCATACCGCTGACGAAGCAGGCACAGCTGAAGGTCCGGACTATAAGCATGGCTGGGGATTGCTGAATATGGAAAAAGCTGCTTCAGTGATTACCTCTGCAAATACCGATCAGTTGATCCAGGAGCGTACACTCAATAATGGTGCGACATACACGCAGAACGTTGTTGCCTCCGGGAAAGGTATGCTTGTGGCAACCATATCCTGGACCGATCCAAAAGGTACCGTGAATACCACTAACCGTTTAAATAATCCCGAAAGGAAACTCATCAACGATCTTGATATACGGATCACCAGCGATGGCACTACCTATATGCCATATATTCTTGATCCGGTAAACAGGAATAATGCAGCCACAAAGGGTGATAATATACTGGACAACGTTGAGAAGATAGTGATACCCGGTGCAATACCGGGTCAGGCCTATTCAATCACTGTTTCACACAAGCAAACTCTCGAACGCGGATCACAGGCTTTTTCACTGCTCGTGAGCGGGGTTGGCGGAACAGCATATTGCACCTCAACCGCTACTGCGGCAGGAAACACAAGAATTGATAGTCTCAGTATCGGATCGTTCCGCAGTTCACTTTCTTCTGCCTGCACCGGATACGGCAACCTGATGACTCAGATTGTAAGTCTGCAACCGGGCCAGAATTATCCTTTTGCTGTTCGCGTTGGAACATGTAACGGCTCTTCAGCTTCAAGAGTTATAAAGCTGTTTCTGGATTATAACAACAATGGCATCTTTGAAACAGGAGAAAAAGTTGCAGAAAGTGCGGTATTAAGTGGAAGCGTGATTTATAACGGAGATTTTACAACACCTGCAAACCTGAAGGTTGGTAACAATACCAGGCTTCGTATTGTTGCTGTAGAGACAGCCAATCCAAATGATGTAAACGCGTGCGGAAATTACGCCGGAGGGCAAACCATCGATCTACTTGGAAGTGTTGTGAGTCCTTCAAAAAACGTTGGTGTGATTGCAGTTGTCAATCCGTTGAATACATCATGTGCAACTGACTCACAAATGGTAACTATCCGTATCAAAAACTTTGGTGATGTACCGCAGTCCAATATCCCTGTTACTGCGGTTATAAGAAATGGTGGCGCTACGCTTGCAACCTTTAACGCAGTTTATCCACTTTCAATCGATGGTGGGGCCGAAAGCAATTTTACTTTTCAGGCATACTACAATTCAACAGGTGCTTCTGCAATTACAATTGCGGCACGTACTAATCTGAATGGTGATCAGACACCGGCAAACGATGAATACACGGCAACAATTGCAGCAGGCGCGGCAGGCGCTGCTCCAACGGGAACTGCAGAACAATGTGGAAGCGAGCAGGTAACGCTAACGCGCACCGGTGACGTTTCTTCAGGCACCGCATTCTGGTATACGGCTGCAACCGGCGGCACACCTATTGCTTCCGGAAATGCAACTACAACAACTGTGATCCCAACCGACCGTACTTACTATCTTGGCCTTAATGATGCAAAGACAAAAGGTGGATTGGCAAACAAAATGATTTTTCCTGATGGGGGATACAACGCTTTCACAGGATATCTGCGGTTCAGTACAACGGGACCGATGATAATTGAAAGTGCGAGGCTTTATATCGGACATGCGGGTAAAATTGAAGTGACAGTTGGAGAAATAGCTTCAGAAGAGAATGGACAGGTTGCAAGATACTATGCACTTTCAACCAATACAATTGACGTTTATCCTACCACACCAACTCCTAAGACTGGTCTGGTCAATACAAACAATCCAAACGATACCGGGGCGGTTTTTGCACTTAATCTCCAGGTGCCCGCTGCCGGAAATAAGTATATTATTTATCTCAGATGTCTTGATAGTGCTACGATTTTCAGGAACACTTCAAGTGGCCGGTTTAATTATCCTTTTACAATCGCGGAAGCATTCTCAATCACCGGCAATTACGCCGAAGCTGAAAAGAAAAATTATTACTACTGGTTCTATGATATTAAACTGAACCTGCTTAATTGCCCAGGTCCAAGAACAGCTGTTGTTGCAGGCAACGTAACATTGCCTGTTGCTTCGTTAAACGGCGGTACGCTTTCAAGTTCGATTGCAACGGGTAATCAGTGGTTCAGGAATGGCGCGGAGATTCCGGGAGCAACTGGTCAGACATACACACCAACATTATCGGGCGTTTATAAAACAGTTGTGACAGGGGCATCGGGATGTTTGCTTGCATCCAACGAAATCAACTTTACATCAACGGCTGTAATTGATGTTTCAGATAATGAGATCGCGTTGAGTATTTCACCAAATCCAAATGCAGGGTTGTTCAATCTTAAGTTTGAATTCAACACAAGAGAGAATCTTGAAATAACAGTATTGAGTGCAGCAGGGCAGAGAGTGTATACAAGTAATACCCCAGGATTTATCGGTAAGTATTCAAAACAAATAAGCTTAAGGTCGCCGTCCGGACTGTATCTCGTGAAGATCAAACACGGAAATAAATTGTACGTGAAGAAACTGGTGATACAATAATCAACTCGGTTGAAACTAAAAATCCCTCCGGCAAAATCTTGCGGGAGGGATTTTTAGTTTAGCTCATTGCATAAACAATAATATTGACACCAAACTTTGTATTATCCTCTGCGAGAAACCTTTTATTTCGAAAATCATAATCCCATTCGCATCCATAGTCTTTGTTACTATACAGCACACCAATTTTTCCATTTATTTCAACAGCCTTGAGGTAATCATGTACAAGATCATCGCCCCAGCCATTAAGCTCAAATGCAGTATTGGGTGGTCCTTTTTCAAAACTGAAAAATGAATGATAAATCTTATGATTATTGGGGATCTTCTTTAAGGAACCGGCACCGAAAAGATTGACCATCTGCGATTCAAAAGAACGCGCAAACAGTCCGTCGATATCATGATTACAATCATCCACAAACACAAAACCGCCGTTCTGAACATACTTCTTAAAATTCGAGGCTTCTTTGGAATCAAACTGTACAAGTTTGTGGCCACTCAGATAGCAGAACGGATAATTAAAGATTTCATCAGTGGCGAGATCAATGATCTTCTCTTCCAGGTTAACAGGTATCGTCGTGTATTCGATCAATGAATTAAGTATGTTGGAAGGCATACGCTGATCGGTGTTCCAGTCTCCCGAACGATATTGTAATCTTGCAAAAGTGAACTTAGCCTGCGACATCAAAGCGATTTATAACATTTTTTATCTATATAGACTGTAGCAGTTCAAATATCATTACTTCTTACCTAATTCCAACTCCATTTATCAATTCTGTTTTTTTAGATTCTCTTTTTTATCTAATTTCCTCCCTTCGCATCACTTTCTCAACGGCTGCCGCATAACCTTTTTAGCGAACTGATTTTAGCTTGTACATTGACATGTACATTAATTTGAATTTAATTAATAACATAGATTTTGGAATTAACAGAACAATCAATCAATGATCTGATCGGGAAACTGCCCCGTTTAAAATCAGAAATCCAGAAAGTAATTGTAGGTCAGGATGTGATCCTTGAAGAGATCATCGTTGCTTTACTTGCCGGTGGACACTGTCTTCTTGAAGGGGTTCCCGGTCTTGCAAAAACACTGATGGTACGTACGCTTTCGCAGGCTATGCATCTTTCATTCAGACGCATCCAGTTCACGCCGGATCTGATGCCGACAGATATTGTTGGTACAGAAATCCTTGAAGAAGATCATGCAACAGGTAAACGATTTTTCAAATTCAACCAGGGACCTTTGTTCGCGAACATTGTTCTTGCAGATGAGATCAATCGTACACCGCCAAAAACACAATCGGCTTTGCTTGAAGCTATGCAGGAGTTTGAAGTGACCTACGCGGGAAAAACCTACCCGCTCGATCGCCCCTTCTTTATACTTGCAACACAAAACCCGATTGAACAGGCCGGGACCTATCCATTACCTGAAGCACAACTTGACCGTTTCCTGTTATATATAAAGATCGGTTATCCATCGGAGTTAGAAGAAACTACGATACTTGCAAATACAACCGGCACTAAAAAAGCAAAGGTCGAACCTGTTGTTGATGGAATCGAGATCCAGCAATTGCAGAAACTTGTGCGTGAAGTAAGCATCAGTGATGATCTTATTGCCTATGTAAGCTTTTTGATCCGTTCAACGAGACCGGCATCTACCACAGTTCCATTTGTGAAGGAATGGGTACGATGGGGTGCTGGTCCCAGGGCGGGCCAGGCGCTGATCTTAACCGCAAAGGCGCGCGCGCTTGTAAAAGGGCGTTATGCAGTTGTAAAGGAAGATATCCATACTATGGCGTTCCCTGTTCTGAGGCATAGAATTCTGATGAACTTCAGGGCAGATTCAGAAAATATTTTTGCAGATAATGTTACGGAAAAGCTGATCGAAGCGAAACAATGATCTGATATGAGTGAGTTACTGGATCCGAAAATTTTAATGTCGATCAAGGATCTGATGCTGGCTGCGAAAACCACCGTGGATGGATTCATGAGTGGGCTTCACAAAAGCAACATCAAGGGACCCGGTATGGAGTTCGCTCAATACCGCAGCTACCAACCCGGCGACGATCTGCGTTCACTGGATTGGAAGATGTTTGCCAGATCAGACAGGTATTATATCCGTGAGTCAGAAACAGAAACCAGTGTATCCGTTCGACTGGTGATTGATGCCAGCGGATCTATGGATCACACCGATGGATCATTGAAAAAGATCGCCTACGCAAAATATCTTGCTGCCTGTCTTGCCTGGCTCGCCAATCAGCAGGGTGACGCGATCGGACTCTATGTTTTTAAAGAAGATGGATTGTTCTCACTTCCTTGTCGAAAGGATCACCAGCACCTTTCAAGATTTTTTTACAATCTAGAAAATATTTCACCGGCCGGAAAGTTTACAGAAGCTATAAACTACAAAGACATTTTTTCGGGTAGTCATAAACGTGAGCTGCTGATATTTATCACAGATTTTTTTGAGGGCAATGGCGAAATTTCAGAATTACTGAAATCGCTTGCAGCAATGCGGCATGAAATGATGATGTTCCATGTGCTTGGGAAAAATGAGATGGATTTTGATTTTAAAGGATACCAGGCAGTTGAAGACATGGAAACCGGAAAGGTGGTCACCATAAATCAGCAGTCCGCCACCAAACTCTATAGACAGCAGCTCGAAAATTTTATTGAAACAAAAAAGACTTTTGCGCTGGAAAATGACATCTTTTATCGTCTTACGGTGATGAATGAATCAATCGAAACCGCGCTGCGGGATTTTATCA
>JBEVNF010000380.1:0-5498 GCA_040508255.1 Flavitalea sp. | reverse complement strand
TGATTTGTTTGATGGAGATTGTTATGTTTCGGTGGTTCCGTTTACCATGCAGAAGATTCGTCCCAGATTTTTTCCTGCTCTAAATCCTATATCCGATTTTCACGAGATAAACGTTCGTACTTACATTAATCATGATGGAAAACAAGGCGTATATTTTTTGAACATAGAGGCTGGGAAAACAGTTTCAGCTTTTGTAGCCCGGGCGCTATCCGGTTTACCCTATGAAAAATCAACCACGAAGAGAACCGTAAACGCTTACTACTCGGTCAACAGTCCAAAAGATTTTTCGCTTGATGTAGTGTTCAGAACTGGTGCAGAGATACGAGATAAAACCCCACTCGATCGATGGCTAACTGAGCGGTATTGCCTGTTTCTGCAGAGTAACAATGGCACCTTCCGATATGATATACATCACAAGGAATGGCAGCTGAGGTCAATTGAGATAAACAAACTAATTTGTAACTATCAGCTCGGGAATCTGAATTTAAGCGAACTTAGCCCTGATAAGATTCATTACTCAGATGGAGTTAAGGTTCTTGCATGGAAAAAAGTAAAATTATGAACTTCACAAAACTGGTTCCGAATATCTTTTATATCGACATAAAAGATGGGCTCGCGCTCTTTGTTGACTGTCTCGGTTTTACCATTGAACATGAAGAGTTGAATGCCACCCAACCATTTTGTGTAGTTTCAAAAAATGAATTGCGTATCAATTTATTTCAGAATCCGGAACTCGCAAATGAACATAATCCTGAGTTCAGACTTGTTACCAATAATATAGAAGAGGTGTTCAGACAAATCTCAGGCTCACACCCACAATTGTTACATCCTAATCTTAACAAGATAACACTACGACCCTGAGGTGCTAAGGAGTTTGCAATAATGGACAAACAACTTGGTATCATTTTTCAGGAATGGCCGTAACTAAACCTTGAACTAATTTCCGTGATAAAAATGTGTCCACAACAGAAGAGGGTGGCTTTAATACCTGACTACTCATCTAAGCAAGTCAACGTCAATTAGGAGATATTTAAGATTTAGTCTTCGCAGTTCATTGTAGATTACGTTAGTGAACAAAAATCTTTAATAATATTTTCTAAACCATTCAAATGAAAAGAACTTTACTATCAGCAGTAGTTGCTGTCTCAATGGCTGCATGCGGCTCAGCCCATATACCGACTACAGCCATTCCAGAAACCCAGAATTCACCAGCGCCGGATACCAGTATCACTCAATCACTCTTCACTGACCGGCAGTCAAATATCAGTGAAGAAAATATCGCTAAAATCCTTGATGGAAACCTGAAACTGCCTGCGAAAATCCGTGTTGCGGTATTCAGACTCGAACCATCAAATCAATACAAAAGATCTTACTGGAGTTATTGGAACAATGAAGATTATCTTAAGACTCAACAATCTTATCTCGATCTTTTTTCTGAAAAGCTAAAAGGATCTTCAAGGGTTAAAACGCTATCTGTTATACCAGAGGTTTTATTGCCGAAGGCACCAACGTTTACGAACATTCGCGAAGCAGCTGTAAGAATGCAGGCCGATGTTGTCGTGATCTATTCGATCTCAAGTGATTTATACTCAAAGCAGAAAATGTTTGCAAAGACGGATATGAAAGCATTTGCCACAACACAACTTGTGGTATTGGATGTGCGCACAGGACTCATCCCCTTTTCGAGAGTGAGCACCAAAGATTCGCAATCACAAAAACAAAAAACCGAACTGGACAATTCAGAAGCTGCAACCCGGATCCAGAATGAAGCGGTTCTTCTGACGATCAACGACATTGCAAATCAGATCAACAGTTACCTGGCGGGAGATTGACATTCCTCTAACTTTTTTAGATCTGCGGTATTTTAATATGCCTGGTTGAGCCTTAGCTGGCCAGAGTCATTTAAATTTATGGGAGAATCGAACCCAATCTCATGAATAACTACACAAAAGAAGAATCCGATGAAAGACAACAAATTATCGACAATATCGGGAAATACGGATGTCACCTGATCACTATCGAGGCAGACAACTACATGCCGGCTTTCGTTTATTCTATAGGGTTATATCATCGATTCAGACATCCGGAGATCGTTTGTTTTGGACTCTCAACTGAACTAATGGCCGGTTTGATAAATGATGCGTGTTATATGATCAAAAACGGACTGGAGCTCCGTCCCGACAACCGATATTCTCAATTCATAGAAGGTAACGATGTTCAGTTTCTTTCGGTAGATAAAAATTATTATAAAGATTATCTTGGCTACGCACGTTGGTTCTACAACAAGAGCCTTGATTTTCCAACGCTACAACTTGTATGGCCGGATAAACGGCAAAGCTTTCCATGGGATCCTGAATTTAACCAGAGTTGGAAGTATAAGCAGCCATTGCTGGATAGAAATACAGATTTTAAATTTCATGAAGATCGTAAATTGCGCATTTTTACAACTAAGCAAGCGCTGGAGGGAGGGACCGTATTATATGTTTATCATAATGAAGATGGTGACTGGCAGTTTCATACCAGTCTCGATCCTCAATCGGAAGATGCTAAGATTGTAAGCTTTGAAACTATCACCCAGATTGATCCATCACTAAATGAAATTTTTCATTTGCAATTCGGGTGGTGGGCCTGGCGGGAAAATAAAGATGGTGCCTGGCGATATGAAAAGCATAGTGACGGCACCTCTTAATATACCGGACTTCGTCAGAGATTGATGAGATATACACCAAACCACAGCCAATAATTTCGGATAAATATCGAATGAGTTCAACATTTTACAAATGTGAAAACGATGATGTCTTAACTATTTCTATAAGCAACGAAAGGTGCTTTTTTATTACAAAGGGTTGAGTATGGTGATTACTATACCTCCATATACCAGGTTACAACCATAGAAACCAAATCCATTCCGAAGAGTGAGTTTACGATTATTGACAAGTAGAACAGTGCAATAACCCAGCCTGATCGCCGTTTGAATTGAAAGCTGTTGCTATGAAAGGGCTTGACCGGATTGCGGCATTTAATCTATTTACCCAATTTTGCAAGGGAAAGAAATTTCTGATCCGGATTAAACCATCATATAATAAAGTCTTCAAAGCAGCTTTAATAAAACACTTCAAGTACACCGATGAGAACTTTATCTATCCTGACAGGTTTTGTTTTACTGATGATCAGTTGCAAGAAAGAAGACACCCCCACACCTCCAACTGCTGAAGTCTCAATGTATTTTCCAGGTATTCAGTCCGCAAGCTGGGACACAATTGCTAAATCAAGCCTGAACTGGAATCAGACTGCCATTGATTCTCTTAAAGACTATCTTGCCCGTACACATGGAAAGTCCTTCATGATCCTGATTAACGGCCGTATCGCAATGGAAGCTTATTTCAATAGCCACAATGCAGGCGCGACCTGGGAATGGAACAGCGCCGGCAAAACATTAGTGTCCGCAAGTGTGGGACTTGCCCAGGAAGAAGGCAAACTTAATATCGCAAATAAAGCATCTGACTACCTGGGAACCGGCTGGACCAATATGCCTGCAGATAAAGAAAATCTCATCACAGTGAGACATCTGCTGACAATGACCTCAGGTAATGATGATACAAAACAATTTGTTTCCAAATCAAACATCACGTATGTGGCAGATGCCGGCACACGTTGGGCATATAGCAATGTATTCCAGAAACTTATAGACGTTACAGCATCTGCAACCAATGGCAATTTTGAAAATTACTTTGATGCCAGGTTAAAAAACAAAATCGGCATGGATGGATTCTGGAACTTCGGTGCCATATTCACTATCTATCATAGCACCACCCGTAGTATGGCTCGTTTTGGATTGCTTGCGCTGAACAAAGGCAAATGGAACGGCCAACAGATTCTTGACAGTGCATACTTTCGTGATTGTATCAACACATCTCAGGAGAGCAACCCGTCTTATGGATATCTGTGGTGGCTGAACGGAAAATCGAAATTCATGATACCCGGCTCCCAGACAGTGTTTCCGGGCTACCTGATCCCGAGTGCGCCGGCAGATCTTTATGCCGCGATGGGTGCAAACGATCAGCGGATTTACGTGATTCCATCAAAAAATATGGTGGTGATCCGTATGGGCGATGCTTCCGATCGGGATAATCCCAACTTTGCAGTTTCAGGATTTGATGATGTACTATGGAAGAAAATCAATGCTGTAATCAACTAAATTTGCCGGAGCTACAGCTTGCGCAATTTCAGGAAAAACAGAAACAAGGCGCTGGCTAACAAAGTCGGTTAAAATAGATTTTTTATAAATGATAGTAAAGTATATTTCATTCAGTTTTTCCATTGCGTTTATTTCATGGATCATAGGAATGATTGGAAACGCTGCGATCCAAAATACCCGGTTCTATAAACAGAAACTTAGTAATCTTAACTTCATCAAAAATGATAAGATGAACAGGTTGAGGATCGACGGCCTTACCAGAAGATTTCAAATTTTAAAGCGAAATAGTCATGATCGTCGAAAAACAAATCCGGGATTATCTTCATAGTTTGCCTGAAGCTAAACGAACAGAGATGGAAACCCTCCATTCTTTTATACTTAAACACTCGCCAGATCTTAAACTTTGGTTTCTTGATGGAAGAGATGAAAATAATAAAGTCGTTAGCAACCCCAACATTGGATATGGCTCACTTAAAATGAAGTATGCAGATGGTAAAACCAAAGAATTTTATCGTGTCGGCATAAGCGCAAATTCGACGGGGATTTCAGTTTATATAATGGGTATTGAAGATAAAAATTATCTGATGGAGACTTTTGGGGCAACCATTGGAAAAGCAACAGTGACGGGCTATTGTATAAAATTCAAAAAAAATAAGGACATTGACCTGGCAACTTTACAGTCTGCAATAACTTATGGACTTCAAACAAACCGATGACGATACCTATCTCGAACGATTTTATAAAGATAAAATCCGAGAAAAGCTAACCCCCGAACAATTTAACAACCTGACGCGTTATCCTTGCGGCCACATCCCAATACGCTGATTTGTCAATTTTCAACAGCACCCTCTTTTCACTGAATCATTTGTATTTCTTTCAAATTTTTCGCACTTAAGCAGTCTGAGGCAATGTTTTTGTGATCACCAGATCCTAAATTGATTGCTATGGACCACAACACATTTGTATTTGATCTGCAGAAAGAACAATCTTTATCAAACGACCTGGTCGGAGGAAAAGGTTCAAACCTTTGCCAGATAGACAAGATTTCAGGCATTCTTGTCCCGCAGGCATTTTGCGTTTCGACCGACGCATACCGATATTGCATACTGCAGAATCCGTTGATCAATGATAGGCTCAGGGAACTCTCCCATCCTGACATTACAGCAGTACAGACAAACGAATCTGCACAACAAATTCGCAGTGTTATCGAAAACACTCAACTTCCAACAGCTGTTATAAAAGAGATCTCGTATGAACTCTTCAAATATCATGATCAACAGTTATTTGCTATCCGTTCAAG
>JBEVNF010000350.1:0-6189 GCA_040508255.1 Flavitalea sp. | reverse complement strand
GCGATTTTACTGATAGCTATCACTTTCGGTAGCATTGTTGGTTTAATTAAGGGAACTGAGGCGAAACAGAGATGGATGTTTAAGGTGAAGGTCCGTAACGAAGAAAAACGACAACTTGCGCAGCAGAAAAAGCTAATCAAAAAAGGTGTTATTCCTCTCGATGATATCGAGCTGGCAGCCTTTCACAATAACTGATCTCATTCCTCATATTTTTGCAAAGTCCCGCACCCGTGCGGGATTTTGTGCTTATTGGCATCTCTTAAAATGCTGGTTCTTAAGCACAAAAAAATAATACGCCTATATCCCGCCGGAACCTTACTTTTGCGCAATTTGTTTTAAAAAAATAGTCAAACAGAATATGCCAAAGGATACTTCGATTAAGTCAGTGTTGATCATCGGTTCGGGACCAATTATTATCGGACAAGCTTGTGAATTTGATTATTCAGGTACACAGGCCGCCAGGAGTTTACGCGAAGAAGGGATTAAGGTTTATCTCATTAACAGTAACCCGGCGACCATCATGACAGATCCGATGATGGCTGACAAAGTGTACCTTCTGCCACTGACAGCAGAAAGTATCGAGCAGATCCTGGAAGAGACCCAGATCGATGCTGTTCTCCCTACGATGGGCGGTCAGACCGCCCTCAACCTTTGTAAGGAAGTTGAGGACCTTGGTCTTTGGGAAAAATTTGGTGTTAGACTCATAGGTGTTGATATCAAGGCAATCGATAAAGCTGAGGATCGTGAAAAGTTCCGCCAATGGATGATCCAGCTTGGCGTTCAGGTTGCTCAGGCAAAAACGGCCAACTCGTTCCTCGAAGGAAAGGAGTTTGCACAGGAGATCGGCTTTCCGCTGGTTATCCGTCCTTCGTTCACCCTTGGTGGTACTGGTGGTGGTTTTGTACACGATAAAGATGACCTGGACGAGGCGCTTAACCGCGGTCTCCAGGCTTCCCCAATACATGAGGTACTAGTCGAAAAAGCAGTACTGGGATGGAAAGAGTTTGAACTCGAACTGCTCCGTGATGCAAACGACAACGTGGCGATCATATGTACCGTTGAGAACTTTGATCCGATGGGCGTTCACACAGGCGACTCTATCACGGTTGCTCCTGCAATGACACTCAGTGATACAGCCTTTCAGCTGATGAGAAACACCGCGATCATGATGATGCGTGACCTTGGTAACTTCGCTGGAGGATGTAACGTTCAGTTTGCATTGAACCCGGACACAGAGGAGATCATCGCTATCGAGATAAACCCACGTGTTAGCCGTTCATCCGCACTCGCATCAAAAGCTACCGGTTACCCGATCGCAAAGATCGCGGCTAAACTGGCTATCGGTTACAACCTGGATGAACTTCAGAACCAGATCACTAAAAACACCTCTGCATACTTCGAACCTGCGCTTGACTATGTTATCGTAAAACTTCCAAGATGGAACTTCGATAAATTCAAGGGTGCTGATGATACACTGGGTCTCCAGATGAAATCTGTTGGTGAAGTAATGGCTATCGGAAGAAGCTTTACTGAAGCTGTACAAAAGGCCTGTCAGAGTCTCGAAAATAACGCAGTTGGTCTCGGCTACTATGGCAAGAGCCTTATGCATGGTGATGAATTACTGGAATATATCAAGAAGCCAAAATGGGATCGGATCTTCAGGATCAAGGATGCCCTGATGGCGGGTGTTTCAGTGAACTCAATTTCAAAAGCAACCAATGGTATCGACAGATGGTTCCTTTACGAGATTCAGAAGATCTGCAACATGGAAAAAGAGATCGCAAAATACAAACTTGAATCACTTCCGCTGGAATTGTTGAAAGACGCCAAGAGACTTGGATTTGGCGATGAGCAGATCGCACGCATCATGAATGATGCAAATGAAGACGCTGTGTACGAAAAACGTAAAGCGGCCGGCATCACCCGTGTGTATAAAATGGTTGATACCTGCTCTGCAGAATTCGAAGCAAAAACACCATACTTCTACTCTACTTTCGAAAACGGCAATGCAAACGAAAGTATCAGTACTGATAAAAAGAAGATCGTTGTTCTTGGTAGCGGTCCCAACAGGATCGGTCAGGGTATTGAGTTTGACTATTGCTGTGTGCATGGTCTTCTCGCGATCAAAGAATGTGGTTACGAAGCGATCATGGTGAACTGTAACCCTGAAACCGTTTCAACCGATTTTGATATAGCTGATAAACTTTACTTCGAACCTGTTTATTGGGAACATCTCTGGGAGATCATCGAGCATGAAAAACCAGAAGGTGTGATCGTTCAGCTTGGTGGACAAACGGCGCTTAAACTTGCTGAGAAATTACATGCAAGAGGAATAAAGATCATTGGTACATCTTTCGACAGCATGGATATCGCTGAAGATCGTGGCCGTTTCAGTGATATGCTGAAGGAACTCAATATTCCTTATCCTGATTATGGAACAGCCTTCTCGGTTGATGAAGCGATCACAGTTGCAAACCGTGTTGGCTATCCTGTTCTTGTTCGTCCGAGTTATGTACTTGGTGGACAAAGAATGCGGATCGTTATCAACGATGACGAGGTCGAATCAGCGGTAGTTAGTTTGCTGAAACATATTCCGGGTAACAAGATCCTGATCGATCACTTCCTTGATCGTTGCCAGGAAGCTGAAGTTGATGCTATCTTTGATGGCACGAACTTCCACGTAATGGGCGTGATGGAACATATTGAACCTGCTGGTATTCACAGTGGAGACAGTAACGCGGTATTACCGGCGTTCAACCTCACACCGCTTGTGGTTACAACCATGGAACATTATTCTGAAAAGATCGCAAGAGCTCTTAACATTAAGGGACTTATCAATATTCAGTTTGCTATCAAGGACGGCAAAGTGTTTGTGATCGAGGCTAACCCACGTGCTTCACGTACTACGCCATTTATCGCGAAGGCATACCAGATCCCGTACCTGAACATTGCCACCAAAGTAATGATTGGTGCAAACAGTTTGAAGGATTTCAAATTTGAGAAGAAGCTTAAAGGCTTTGCGATCAAGGAACCAGTGTTCAGCTTCAACAAATTCCCTGGTGTAAATAAGGAGCTCGGACCAGAAATGAAGAGTACAGGTGAAGCGATAAGATTTATCAAAGATTTGAGAGATCCATATTTCAGACAACTGTATAAAGACAGAAGTATGTATCTGAGTAAATAAAGTTCAGAAAGCCCTGCCGAAGCAAAAGCAGGGCTTTCTTATTTAGTTTCCTGCCCGTACAGGATCCTTCGGTGCTACAATCTCTTTCTTGTCCGGTATCTGTTTCAGCAGTAATTCAATTGCCTTTTCCAGCTGAGGATCCTTTCCAGCAATTACTTCTTTTGGTGTCATCTCAATTTCAACATCAGGAGCAACACCTTCATTCTCCACCACCCATTTTCCATCCTTGCTGAAAATACCAAGCCTTGGTGCGGTCATAAATCCGCCATCCATCAATACGGGATAATTATAAATACCAACCAGAATTCCCATCGTTGTTGTACCAACCATTTGCCCAAGCTTTTTGTAGCGGAACATATATGGCATCAGGTCACCACCTGATGCAGCATAACTGTTTACAACCATAGCCTTCGGTCCGTCGATAATTGCCTGTGGAGTCTGCATCACAGCACCATCGCGGTTCTTCCAGTAATTGATCACTTCGCGTGAAAGTATATCGATCACGTAATCTGCTGCGGATCCACCACCATTGAAGCGTTCATCAATCAGCACCGCCTGCCTGTCCAGCTGCGCAAAATAATACCTGTTAAAGAAAGTATATCCATCACCGCCTGTGTCCGGCATATACACATAAGCGATCTTTCCACCACTGAGTTCCTGCGTTTTCTTCCTGTTTCCTTCCACCCAATCCATCAATCTTAATTCTCTGTCGTTTCCAACCGGTACCACCGTTTGATCACGCGCTCCATTTATAGATGGCTTGCTGTTTACCTTCAATACAACCTGCTTACCGGCAGTGTTCTGAAACAAGCTATAGATATTCGTTTTTGAATCAAGAGGTGTTCCGTTACAGCGACAACGTATTCACCCTCTTTGATATCAACTCCCGGCTTCATTAGCGGTGCGGTGATATCCGGATTCCAGCTGAGGCCGGTGTAGATTTTTTTGATCTGATAGAATCCATCCTTCACTTCATAGTCTGCACCAAGCAACCCAACATTCACATTAATGCCTTTGGGATATTCACCTGCACCGACATAGTTGTGACCAATAACCAGCTCAGCCATCATTATATTAAAGAGGTAGTTCAGATCGTCACGATGACCTACATAAGGCAGGAAAGTTTCATACTTTTTCCTGATACCATTCCAATCTGCACCATGCAGGTTTTCTACATAAAAGAAATCTCTCTCTATACGCCATAGTTCATCAAACATTTGCTTCCATTCCTTCTCAGGATCAACCAGCACTTTCATATCAGCCACATTGAGTTTTCCTTCTGAAGGATTGACTTTCCCTGCCAATGAAACAATCGACATTGAACCATCTGCATTATAAAACAATTTCTTCCCATCTGCAGAAATCGAATAGTCATCAACGTTAGTAACCACATCTTCACTCTTGCGATCTGCAATGTTATACGCATGCAGCATCGGCTCAAACGCAGCAGGATCAACAGTCAGGTAATACAGTTTGCCTTCTGCTTTTCCATTCAGCATATAAATATTATCCGCTTTTACAGGCAGAACTTCAATGCGGTCACCTATGCCATCAAAGTCTATTATAACTGCCGGTGTTTTTTCATCATCTTTTTTATCTTCTTTAGCCCCCGTTGCTTTCTTTGAACCCTTTGTTGCAGGAGTTTTCTTTGTTGAATCTGCTTTTGCAGTTTCACCAGGCGGTGCAACAGTTTCATCATCGCTTTGCGGTGCCAGAATTGATGGGGTTTTCTTTGAGAGAACCACGGCGTAAATATTGCTGACCGCCCTGTTATCATACGAGCTCATATCAAGCCAGCCAACGTTCCTTGCAAAGTTGGTACTCGCAGTAAAGAAGATATATTTGCCATCGCGGCTGAATACCGGGTTAGCAGTTTCGCTCAGCCCATCAGTAACTGTATGCTTCTTTGCATTTGCTACTTCATATATATAAATGTTGCGGAGATTGTTTTTTTCTCTTTTGTGATAGGTGATCCATTTACTGTCTGGGCTCCAGTTTGCATCAAAAGAATAATCAGGTCTGTCAAAAGTTTCCTGGTCGATCAGCACGGGCTTCTTTGCAGATATATCGATGTAGTATAACCGAAGATGCTTATCACTATATAAGATCTTTTTACTATCGGGACTCCAGACCGGGTTGTAATAGAAATTTGGTTCACCAAGCGGTATTGTGATAACCGTCTCTGTTCCTTTCTGATCACGAAGTTTTAACTGGTATTCACCAGACTCATCACTGAAGTAAGCTATGTATTTACCGTCCGGACTCCACGCGGGATTGCGTTCATGTGCAGCCGGTGTATTTGTTATATTCCTGATATCACCTTTTTCAGCAGGCACTGTCATTATTTCGCCGCGGGCCTCAACAACTACACGTTGTCCGGTCGGAGATATATGTGCTGCGCGAATATTCGATGCCACATTCTGGTAATGCGGTCGACGGGTTGGAATATCAACATCGAGCCTGATCTTTACCTGGCTCTGTTTACCGGTGTTATCCATCAGGTAGATTTTACCACCCTGTTCAAAACTGAGATCAGTTCCGTTTGAATAAATCGAGGCAACCGGAAAATCAGTGAAAGATGTAAGTTTTTCAACCTTTTTAGACGACCTGCTGTACCTGAATATGTTGTTGTTTTTCTTATCGCGGTCAGAAAGGAAAAATATATCATCACCAACCCATACCGGCTGCGTATTGTTGGAGTTTTCTGCGGGTACTTCTTCAATCTCGTAAGTAGCAAGGTTAAAGATCCAGACCTTCGGCATGTTCCCACCCCTGTATAATTTGAAAGGTCTGTATGAACCATCTTTATCTGCAGGATCCGGCAGTTTAATATAAGCCATGAACTTGCCATCCGGAGAGATGCTTCCCTGGTGTCCTTCAGGTATCGGAAGCATTGTTTCAATGCCCGTTGATGCATCAACCTCAAACAATCTGTGGAACCGGCCTGAGAACGAAGCCCTGGTTGTTGAAAAAAGAACTTTGGATCCATGCCAGCCACGAACTAT
>JBEVNF010000330.1:0-5716 GCA_040508255.1 Flavitalea sp. | reverse complement strand
TGATGTATGTGTCCGCAAACAACAAAGTCGTAGCCATTGCTGATTCCTATATCGGCACTGGTCTGTTCAAAATGATTGATAAACTTTACGGCAGACTTAACGCTGTTCTTGATACGTTTTGAAAGCGAAAGTTTTCCTTTTCTGAATACCCTTTCTGAAATAAAATTGCAGAAACTGTTTATGAGGATCAGCGTGTCATACCCTATTGCACCAAGCTTTGCCAGCCATTTTGAATGCTGCATGGTAACATCAAACACGTCACCATGAAAGATCCATGCCTTCTTGTTGTCTTCGAGTTCAAGTACCAGCTTGTTTACAATTGTGAAAGAGCCCATCTTCAAACCTTCGAACTTGCGAAGCATTTCGTCATGGTTACCGGTGATGTAGTACGTCTTTTTTCCTTTCGTAACCCAATGCATCAGGTGTTTTACAACCTTCATGTGGCTTTTCGGCCAGTACCTTTTGCTGAACTGCCAGATATCAATGATATCTCCGTTCAACACAATGGTTGTTGGATTAATGCTTTTCAGATAGTGGAGAAGTTCCTTCGCCTGGCAACCATAGGTGCCAAGATGGATATCGGAAAGAACGATCAGGTCAACTTTTCTCTTTTTATTCTTCATGTAGTTTTATTGAGGCGTAACCACATTTAATACACAAAGATGAAAAGTCAATATGACCTGAACGTTAGCTCCAAATTAACTTGATGTTAATTAGTATAGTCTCAGTTTGAGACCTCCGTTGATCACAAAGCCATCAACCGGGGCGTAAATATCACGGAAAACAGGCGACGCAACAGAACCTGTATAGATGGTATCGAACCTTGTCTGTCTGGAATCCGTGAAGTTTTCGAAATTGATGAACACTGAGAATTTCTCCCAGAGTTTCTCCGCCATGAATCCCATGATCCAGTAAGACCGGCCGGTTGCACCATCACTCAACTGCTGTTTGCTGAAATAATAAGCTTCAAACCCGAGCTTCAGTTTGTCTTCGATCTCATACATCAATACATTGTTGAGACGATGTTTTGCGGTTAACGGAAGCGCGGCAACTACCCCATTGAAATGGTTTTGCGCATCGGTGTATGTGTATCCTACAAAAAGCTTAAAATCGCCATAGATCAGACGAATATTTGTTTCCATTCCTCTTGTATCAATGTGGCCCTCCGCATTCCTGAATTCCAGAGCTCCCTGATCCGCATTCATCAGCACCAGCGGATCATTGAGTCTTGTATAATAAAAGAGGTGATTGAAAGAAAAATTAACGGGACCGAGATTTGTACGATAGTTCACATCCCAGTTTCCGCCAAGTGATCTTTCGTTGTTAACGATCCTGCTGTTGAGCTGACGCACATTGCGGAACTGGATCCTCTCTGACTCCTCGGTAAACACGGTTGGCGTTTTGTATCCGGAACCACCGCCAAGTCTTGTGGTAACCTTCGGTGATATTCTGAACATCCCTGAAACTCTTGGTAGCACTTCAAAACCATAGTCTTTTACATAATCTCCACGAAGTCCGGATTCGAGTGTAAAACGATCGCTTACCGTCCACGTGTTCTGTGCAAAAACACTGTAAGTATTATTGTGATAATCGCGGACATCGGTTCCGATTGCGTTCAATTCAGTAAGATCGTCGCTAAGGAAATTCACACCTGCTATCCATTCACTTTTACTTAGACTTTTATTGAAGGTAAGTTCAGAAAAGGATAACTGTTGTTTTGCATCAAACGAATAGGATGCCATGCTGATCTCTCTTTCAAATATGCTATAGCTGGTTTTGAACTGGATGAAAGTCTTTTCATCGAGGCGATGTTTCAATGTACCATTTGCAGTAATACGATCTGAATTGTTCCTTTCGAAATAACCCGTCGTACCGTTCTTGATGAAATTCATATCGCCACCGGTCCGGGTTTCAGTGATATAGCTGAGACCAATATCACCTGATGTATTTTTCCCGTACAGGAAAAGCCTCGGGTTGATTGTGTATCGTTCCGACTTCGGTATCGCACTCAAACCGATATCTGCAGGATCGTAAGCCCTTGTTGAATTTCTTGCAGCATAAACAGTCAAGCCCGCCTTGCCATAACGCTCACTGTAAAATCCACTCAGATCAAGACCTGCAGCACTTGTGGCATTTGCGATAAAACTGAGTTCCCGTTTTGCACCTGGCGTTTTTGAAACGAGGTTTACGAGACCCGCGATAGCACCACCACCATACAAAGTGGAGGATGAGCCTTTAACCACTTCAACCTGGCGAAGATCAAGCGGAGCTATCTGTAGTATACTCAGTCCACCTGCAAAACCAGCGTAAAGCGGAATTCCATCTTTCAGGATCTGGGTATACCTCCCATCCAGCCCCTGGATCCTTATACCTGCGTTATAAGAGGTTGCAGAGGTTTGCTGTGTCTGGATACCCGTCGTTTCGCTCAGCAGCATTCTGATATCGCCGGGTTTCATATTACCTTTTTCAGCGAGTTCCTCACCTGAGATCACTTCAATTCTTGTGGGTGTATTTGCAATGGTTCTGCTTGTCCTCGTCGCAGTGACTACAACCTCGTCTTCATCCTCATCCTCTTCACTTCCGGGCTCCATAAAAATGCGCTGAATGGAATTATCTGAAAGAGGAAAATCCAATGTAGTTTTGTAGGCATCAAAGCCCGCATAGGTGATCTCGAAAGTGTGCTTACCCGCAGGAATATTTTCGAACTGAAAGCGGCCTGAAGAATCTGTGATCTTTGAGATATTCTTTTCAACCCATCTCACAGTAGCACCTGCAAGTACTGAACTGTCTGCTCCGTTTTTTATTTCGCCTTCAAATTTTGTCTGGGCATTAAGCGTCATGCTGCCAGCGAGCAGCCATATGATTAGTAAGATCTTTTGCATTATGAATTTTGGTTTAACAAACTGACACAACACCATGATCAGCTAATGCAGCAACATAATATGGAGCGTGCAGATCAGTCAAACTGTTGAACTGAAGATGATCACAGTAATTTTATTTGAAAAGATCGCAGAAGCGCGATGTTAGGTTAAACCCGGGGAGGCTGAAAAAAACGAGCGGAATAAGTGGATTGAACGCTGACTACTTCGGTTACATATGTTTTTGCAAACGGAGGCACAGGTACGATCTCCGGAATAAAAGCACTGAGTTCCACACCACCAATACAGGTCCGGCAATTGAAAAATGGGGAACAGGCACCTTTGTCTTCATCATCCTGGTGCTGGTCCTTGCCTGCTGTCGCAGTTTCTTCAGACGTGCAATTATCATTTACGCAGCAGGGTACAATGCTGCAGCTCAATGATAGAAACAAAAGAAATATTGCGATCAGTTTTTGCACGGCAGCAAAGATAGTTTGTAATGGCGAGCAATCATAGCAAAGAAATTGCAGCTATATTGCAACAAGGGCAACCCTCCCATTTTAAAGGGAGGACCGGACTTGAATTACTCGTTCTTTAGAACATGAGTGGGATTTTCCAGTGCGGCTTTTAGTCCCCGGAAACCAACTGTAACTATGGTGATCAGGAT
The DNA here is from genome assembly GCA_040508255.1 of Flavitalea sp. Lineage (GTDB taxonomy): Bacteria > Bacteroidota > Bacteroidia > Chitinophagales > Chitinophagaceae > DATHKG01. The sequence continues at coordinate 2,191 of JBEVNF010000330.1, read as the reverse complement.
CGCGACCAGCGCAGCTATCACAAAAATCCACCAGCCAATATTAACACGGTATTCAAAATCATGCAGCCATTGATGCATCAGGTACCAGGCCACAGGCGCCGCAATAATAAAAGCAATCATGACAAGCTTCAGAAAATCTTTTGACAGCAAAACGACAATACCCGACACTGTTGCGCCCAAAACCTTGCGGATTCCTATCTCGCGATTACGCTGTTTCACAGCATAGGTTGCAAGTCCAAACAAGCCAAGACAGGCAACGAAAATTGTAAGTCCCGCGAAAATACCAAGCACACGGCCGGTATTCTGTTCCGCTTTGTAGGTATTTGCAAATTGCTCATCAAGGAATGTATAATAAAATGGCCTGTCTGTTTTAAGTGATTCCCAACCTTTACCAAGAGTGGTGATCAACGCTGAAAGATCACTCGTGTTAACTTTGGCAATAAGCTGACCTCCTCCCCTGTTCATGGTCATGGCCAGCGGAGAAATCTTTTCATGTAATGATCTGAAATGAAAATCCTTTACTACCCCGATAACATGATACATATCCTGGGTACCATCATTATTCGGATGGATCAAAGTTCTTCCGATAATATTGCCGGTCCATCCAAGTTTCTGCGCAGCAGTTTCATTGATGATCATAGCTGAAGAATCAGTGCCATAAGTATCAGAAAAATTTCTGCCTTCCTTTAAGTGCATACCAAGAGTTGCGAGATAATTCTTATCAACTTCGTAACGCAGCGTTTTTACCTGTTCGTTTGACAGGTTTTCATACAGGAAGAAATTATTACCCCAGCTTGGTCCCGCTGGCAGATAGCCGGAGCTTGTAAAGCTTACAACACGCGGATCGCGACGCATCAGATCCTTCAACACTTCAGCTTTGTTACCAAGTTCCGCAGCACCAGGTATCAGCAATACCTGCTCCTTGTTATAGCCAAGTGACTTATTCTGAATATAGGAGAGTTGATTGTATACAACCGCAGTACATACCATCAGGATGATTGAGATCGCGAACTGAAAAACAACAAGACCACTTCTGAGACTAAGACCCTGTTTCACATTGTTCACCGCACCCTTTAAAACCTTTATAGGGTTAAAAGAAGAAAGAACAAATGCAGGATAAATACCAGCGATGAAAGCTGTAACCAGGCCGGTAGCAGCGAGCGCGGGAAGAATCCATGGGGAAGCGGTAAACGAAAATGCAAGATCCTTCCCTGATAGTTGATTGAACACCGGCATCGCCATCTCAACAAAAACAATTGCAAGTAACAGTGCAACAAAAGTTATGATAGCAGACTCAACGAGAAATTGCCAGACCAGTTGTTTTTTAAGGGAACCCATTACTTTCCTGATACCAACCTCTCTTGCACGTTTTGAGGCACTGGCAGTTGAAAGATTCATAAAATTGATACAGGCGATCAATAACATGAAGACGGCAATTGCCCCAAAAATGTAAACATACTTGAGGTTGCCGCCTGCTTCAATTTCACCAACATAATCTGAATGAAGATGTATGTCTTTCAATGGCTGCAGATATAAACCAAGTTCATTGCCGTTTGCACGAAACTCTTTAAGAGTCATACCCATTGACTGCTTCAACTGCGGGCCCATGTATTTCTCAACAGCAGCGGGCAACTTTGCTTCAAGCTTTTTATAATCATATCCATCTCTGAGTACGAGATAAGTATGATAGTTCGAAGTCATCCAGGAATCAGATTTAGCATCGGGAATCTCAGTCAATGAAAGGAACATGTCGAAATGAAAATGGGAAGCCTTTGGAATTTCATTGATGATGCCTGCAACCTTTACTTCCTGGTTGAAGTTTTTTAACCTCAGGACTTTTCCAATGGGATTTTCATTTCCAAAAAATTTGCTGGCAAGTGTCTTTGTGATGACAGCATTTCCGGGTCGCTGAAGTGCTGAATGCTTATCTCCATCCAAAAATGGAATAGTAAATACATCGAAGAAATTCGGATCAACAAAGGCGAAATTTTTTTCGTTAAATGTTTTACCGTTTAGTTCAACAACCGGTTCACCACCAACAGATAATCTTGTTGCTTCTTCCACTTCCGGATAATCTCTCAGCATGGTTGCGGCAACAGGCGGGAACACATTGCCTTCCCTCATCTGCTGATCCTTTACCTTCCCTACGAATACCATGCGTACCATCCGATCGGCTTTTTCACTCCAGGTA
>JBEVNF010000312.1:0-4834 GCA_040508255.1 Flavitalea sp. | reverse complement strand
TGTTCAGAAACAGGTTTACCACCTGCGGAATTCTGTACCAATATTATAAGTGATCATTTTATACCGATGGTTTCACCGACAAGGATTTGTGAACATATGAAAGAGGTATTTGTGAGTATGGATGAAAAGATTTCCTATTGCAGGAGTTGCGTTCCCGATGCAGGGTATAAAAAGAAATTATACAATAATTACAATAGCGAACTGGTGGCCTGGTTTAGCGAGAACCAGGTTTCCTTTGCAAAGATTCCACCACATAATCCCGCCTGTGAAAAGGTTTTCCAGGAAAGTGGTCCGGTAATATTATTCCCCCATAATGGTTCTGAATATTTGCTGAGCAAAAAAAATCCTGAGCCATTGCAACTGACCTGTAACCCGGCTGCGGATGTTAGTAAGGTTTACTGGTATATCAATAACCGGTTTTATAAAGCTGCACCGGCAGGCAGCAAGCAATTTTTTATGCCGGAAGAGGGCCCGGTCAGGATTTCATGTACCGATGATAAGGGAAGAAACAGGGATATAAATATCCGTGTAAGGTTTGTGGATCTCTAGTGTGTCGCATTTTTTGTTAACTTCCTGAAATGACTAACCGCCGTTCATTCCTGCAGCAAGCCGGTCTACTTGCCGGTGCATTTTCAGGCAATTCATTATTCAATCAGCTTCATGCTGAAGACATACTAAGTGCAAATCAGAGAGTAGAAAACCTCTCCCCCGAAGCGCTTGCAGAAGATGAAGACTACTGGAGCATTATACAACAAGGCTTTACCGTTAATCCGAATATTCTCAACTTCAATAATGGAGGTGTCAGTCCTTCGCCCAGGGTTGTGCAGGATGCTGTTGAACGCTACAACAAATTCTCAAACGAGGCTCCCTCTTATTTTATGTGGCGGATTCTTGACCAGGGACGTGAACCGCTAAGAGAGAAGCTTGCCGAACTTGCCGGGTGTGATCCTGAGGAAATTGCAATCAACAGAAACGCCACAGAGGCACTCAACACAGTGATCTTCGGACTTGACTTTGCAAAGGGTGATGAAGTGATCGGTACAAAACAGGACTACCCCAATATGATCAATGCCTGGAAACAGCGTGCGCAAAGGGAGGGCATCGTTTACACCCAGGTTGATCTTGATCTGCCCAGCGAAAACGACGATCAGATCGTTAGTAAGTTTGAGAAAGCCATCACACCAAAAACCAAACTGATCCATATAACACATGTGATCAACTGGATCGGTCAGATCCTACCTGTTAAAAAGATCTCACAGATGGCGCATAAACGCGGCATTGAAGTGATCGTTGATGGTGCCCACAGTTTTGCACTGCTTGATTTCAAAGTACCGGACCTGGAATGTGACTATTTTGGAACCAGTCTCCATAAATTTCTGAGTGCACCGATCGGTTCAGGTATGTTGTGGATCAAAAAGGAGAAGATAGAAAAAGTCTGGCCGCTCGTGTGTAACGATAAACCCAGAAGCGGAGACATCAGAAAGTTTGAAACACTTGGCACAAGGAGTTTCCCGATTGAACAGGGAATTGGTGAAGCTATCAACTTCCATAATGGCATTGGTTCGGCACGTAAGGAAGCCAGGATCAGATATCTGAAAGATTACTGGGCAAGCCGCGCTAAAGAAATACCGCGCGTGAAAATCCACACTTCTTTGAAACGTGAATATTCATGCGCGATATGTGGGGTATCTGTTGAGGGGATGAGTATCGCGGAACTTGACAGTGCACTGTTTACAAAGTACAAGATCCATACTACACCTGTTGTCTGGGAAAAGATCCAGGTTGTTCGTGTAACACCGCATGTCTATACATCTATAAAGGATGTTCAGAAACTGGTGAAAGCGCTCCAGGAACTTGGTTCAAAGAAACCAGTTTAGTTTACTTTTTTTACACTGCCTGCACCGCTGATCTGTTGTTTAGTGATCTTTCCGTCGCCTTTGTAACGTACGCTTCCTGCGCCACTCACTTCAGCTTCAAGGTTTATACTTGCATATACATCGGCATCACCTGCACCGGAAATATCTACCCATACATTTTCTGCCAGCAGATCATAACAACGGGCGCTGCCTGCACCGGAAAGTGAGCAATGATAATCGCGGCTTTTACCCTTTAAACTAACTGATCCGCTACCTGAAATATCTGTAAAAACTTCCGGGGCATCTACTTCCATCTTGATATCACCGGCACCACTAACCTGCATTTCAAGTTTGGCTGGGTTTGCAATAACGGTCTGACCAATTATATCGCAGGCACCAGAAACGTCGATGACCTCGTAAGTCGGGCTGCTTAGATACAGCTTCATATCATGAGAAGCATCAAGATTGTAACCGCGTTTGGTACGTACCTCAAGCTTGTTACCTTCCTGTTTGAATTCAATGTATTGCAGAAGATTTTCATCTCCTTCCAGCTTTGCCGGCTTAAGTTCGCCCTGGGATACAAATACCTTGATGGCACCGTGGACCTCTACCTGTGAAAATGAACTTACCTGGCGTTCTTCGGTCTGGATATTACCGTTCCCGTGTATTTTTTTACCCCCTCCAAAACGGCAGGAAGCTGCAAGCAAAACAACGGGCAAAACGAATAACAGAAATTTTCTCATAAAATGTGTTTTAGCTGGGCAAATATTCATAATTATTTGAGATATATGAACATTTGACGCAACTGGTCATGAAACGTTACGCTTTTAAAATGCTTTTTTTACCTTCGCGCTACCATGACGGAAAAGATTATTATCCTCGATTTCGGTTCCCAGTATACCCAATTGATAGCCAGGGCCGTTCGGGAAGCCAACATTTATTGTGAGATCACCCCTTTTCATAAACCAATCGCAGAGGACCCGACAATTAAAGGTATTATCCTTTCAGGATCGCCCTTTTCAGTAAATGATGCCAATGCCCCATTTGTGGATGTGGCAGCCATCACCCAAAAATTCCCCGTTCTCGGTGTTTGCTATGGAGCCCAGCTTACAGCAAAACAATTTGGCGGAAAGGTTGAAAAAAGCAACAAACGCGAATATGGCCGTGCTTATATGCAGGCTACAAAACAGGACGTATTCCTGAAAGATATAAACCCAACGAGCCAGGTTTGGATGAGCCACGGGGATTCAATCCTTGAGCTTCCGGCAGGCTTCGAGCTGCTGGCCACCACCGAAAGCATTCCGGTTGCCGCCTTCCGGAAAACCGGAGAAGGCACTCTTTATGGAGTACAGTTTCACCCCGAAGTATATCATTCAATTGAAGGTAAAAAGATCATCAAAAACTTTCTTGTTGATATCTGTGGATGCAAGCAGGACTGGACCCCGGCACACTTTATCACGGATACGGTTGATGCCCTGAAAAAGCAGATCGGTGACCGTAAGGTGATAATGGCATTGAGTGGTGGTGTTGATTCGACCGTTGCTGCAACCCTGATCCACAAGGCGATCGGTGACAGACTTTTCGGAATTTTTGTCGACAACGGTGTTTTGCGTAAAGATGAATTCCAGCAGGTACTTGATACCTATGGTACAATTGGTCTGAACGTAAAAGGTATTGATGCTAAAGATAAATTCTATAGCGAGCTCGCGGGCAAAACTGATCCTGAAGCAAAACGTAAGGTAATTGGTCGTTTGTTCATCGACGTTTTCCAGGAAGAGGCAAAGAAAGTAGAAGGTATCGGTCTTCTTGGCCAGGGTACCATCTATCCTGACGTAATTGAAAGCGTCTCGGTACACGGACCATCCGTAACAATCAAATCACACCACAATGTTGGTGGATTACCTGATATCATGCATCTTGAATTGGTTGAACCCTTGCGTTATCTGTTCAAAGATGAGGTTCGGAAGGTTGGAAAGGAACTTGGAATTCCTGCTGAACTGTTGAACCGTCACCCTTTCCCTGGTCCGGGTCTTGCGATCCGTATTCTGGGTGAGATCACTCCTGAAAAGGTGGCGTTGTTGCAGGAGGCGGATTATCGTTACACCAAAGGACTGAAAGATCATAATCTTTACGACCAGGTATGGCAGGCAGGTGCCATCTTGTTGCCAGTGAAAAGTGTTGGTGTAATGGGTGATGAAAGAACCTATGAATTCACAGTTGCGCTTCGTGCAGTTACATCTGTTGATGGCATGACTGCTGACTGGGCGCATCTTCCATACGACTTCCTGGCATTTGTTTCAAACGATATTATCAATAACGTGCGGGGCATTAACCGGGTAGTTTATGATATTAGTAGCAAACCGCCTGCAACCATTGAGTGGGAGTAAGCGTTTAGTAGCAGGATCAAAAGTTTTTCAAACAACGATTTGTATGAAGGTAATTAACCGTGTTTTCTTTTTCCTGCTACTGGCTTTTTCTGCTTCGGATATTGTTGCGCAGGTAGATTCTGTTGCAGTTGATTCCGCTACTGTTGATAAACGCGCAAAGATCGCTGTGCTGGCGCCGTTATATCTTGATTCTGTTTTTGTAAACGGGCAATACAAGTTTGACAAAAGCTTTCCCAAATTCTTACAGCCGGGTATTGATTTTTACCAGGGTGTTCAATATGCAATAGATTCATTAAAGAAGGAAGGCGTTGAGCTTGATGTAAACATCTACGATACACGTGCGGCAGGCAACTCATTAAAGAACATATTTGACTCGCCTGATTTTGCGGGTACTGATCTTGTGCTTGGTCATGTAAACATGAAGGACGCTCAATGGCTCGCGTATACTGCGAAAAGCCGCAATATTCCTTTTGTAAATGTAAACTTTCCCAACGAAGCGGGAGTAACCGATAATTCACAATACATCATTCTGAACTCAACTTTATTTACGCATTGTGAAGGCATATATAAGTTCATGCAAAAAAATTATGC
>JBEVNF010000553.1:0-7427 GCA_040508255.1 Flavitalea sp. | reverse complement strand
TTTTTCAAGGAACATCAGGATCGAGGTATGATCAAACACCTGCGAATTAACTTGGCCTCCGCGCGACCAGGGCGATGCAATCACCAGGGGCACACGATAACCAAGACCAATTGCGCTTTCTCTTGATTCATCGCGTTCTTTACGACGCATATCCTGTTCAAGCGTTACAAATTCTGTTTTTGTATCGATACCTTTTGATACCTTACCACTACCCTCCTTATAAGGATCTGGTGCAACATATGGAGGCACGTGATCGAAGTAGCCATCATTTTCATCATAACAAAGAATGAATATCGTTTTTTTCCATACCTCGGGTTTGGAAGTAAGTATATCCATTACCTCAGAAACATACCAGGCGCCATACCATGGTGCACCAGGATGATCACTGAAGTTTTCAGGACCCACCACCCACGAAACTGCCGGCAGATTACCATCATTCACATCCTTTCTGAACTGATGTAATACATCACCTTTTGGCATCTGCATCTTCCGCTCTGTTCCGTTATCGGAATAAATGTACGACTCTACACTGCGATAATCAGGATCACCGGAATTTGTGGTAAATGCTTTTTGGTGAAGATTTTTTTCACGTTCAGGCAGAGCCGCGAAGGCAGCGTCAGTATATTTTTCTGTAACGATCTTTGCAGAAGCAAGCGCCCTGGTTGACCAGTTCAGTTCTCTCTCAAGCGCTTTCTTTTTTGTTGCATCTGTTACCTCATTTAGCTGCTTATTGAGTTCAGCGATCTTCGCAGGGAAAGTGTCGATGACCGTTTTTGCATAGCGGCGATGCGTATCCGAAAACCGCACATTGAACTGGCTGAACCATTCAATAGGATTGTCAGTAAAATTCGACAACCAGGATTCTTCCTCACCGGTAAATCCTGTCGCGAGACTGATCTCATTCTGGTAAATCCTCCAGCTTATTCCATTGTCTTCAAGCCTGTCCGGGAATGTTGTCCAGTTCACCTCGGCCTCATAATCAACATTCTCATTTCTAACATTCGCATAAGCATCAGTGTTATGGTCAGCACGTATCGTCCCGGTCCACAGGTATAGCCTGTTTGGAGTTGTACCTGTGAGAGAGGAGCAGAAATTCTGATCACAGACAGTGAATGCATCGGCAATTGAATAATAGAAAGGAATATCCTCCCTGTTGTAAAAGCCCATCGTAAGCGGAGCGTTCCTGAGATCTTTATGGCCCGATGGTTTTGCGATCAGCCATTTATCGTAATTGCCATTATTTCTTGCGTCTACCTGGTTTGGCCACGAATGCGGGAGTGAGCCGGTCCAGGTTGATTTTGTTTCTTTGATATTGAGTCTGAAGGGTGCGTAAGCCTGACCCGCAGCATTTTTCTGGAACCATACCGGATCGCCGTCGGCAAGATTGATCGCCCTTGGATCATTGAAACCCCGTACACCTTTCAGGCTACCGTAAGCATGATCGAAGGAACGGTTTTCCTGCATAAGGATCACTACATGTTCAGCATCCATAAAAGTAGATCCTGCCGCAGGATCAATAGCCAGTGCACGTTGTATCGAAGCAGGTAAACTGTTGAATAAACCTGTACCGCCTGAAAGTAAGGCTGCTTTCTTCAGGAACTCACGTCTTGAATCCATCACTGATGATTTGATTGTGTCAAATATACTGTTTGCTGCAACTGATCCAATCCTTCTGCCCGCGGCCCTTTAGGTTATTAACATAAAGTTCATAGCATTCAGGACTTGATGATAAGCACGGAAGGTGCAGCAGAAAGCCATTCATTCTGTTCTTCAATCACTTTGCGCCAGCTCTCAAGACTGATCAGCATCAGGTCCTGTTTTTCCAGGAATTTCATTTCAATGGTGTCTACCGTGAGCAGCTCAACTGAATCCGGATGAGCAGACTGTATAGATTTTATCGTTGCAGTCAGTTCCGGGTTTTGCCTGATCACACCTGCGATATCAAGGATGGTGATCTTTGAAAAGCTATTATGAATAAATTTCTGTGCATAGATCAACAGGTAGCTGTCGCTGATCGAATACACGGGAACAAAGATCTGCTCGAGTTTATCCTGGCGTTTGTTGATATAAATTCCAACAGGAATTTTTGAGGATCGCAGAATCTGTTTTACGCGATCATCGAAATATGCACTTTCAAATAATTTTTCCTTACCGGTAATGGTATCATATAATTTTTCGGGGTTGATGATCTTTGAAGTGATACCGAGAATCTTTCCAAGGAAAGTACCTTCGAACACGGAGCTTCCCGCACCGATCAGCAGAAGATCATAGTCACCCGCATTCCCAACCTGTGTGATCTCATGGTTCACATCAAGAGCCGGTTGAAAGATGGTACTCACTGATAACTTCAGCTTTTTTGCTTCTTCTTTTACCGGTGTGAAACTATCCCGTTCATATTCATCCTGGTTGAACATATTCAACTCGTTACTTGACGAAACATGCAACATGGTGATCTTTGTGGAATCAGGTGACTTCTTTGCAAGACTGTTGGCCAGCCGAAGTATAGAAACACCTTTATTCGCACTGCTGAATGAACCGAGAATACTGAATTTTGGCACTGCATCAACAGGTTTGTCTGAAAGTGGTATTTTTTCCGGCCAGAATTTATTGATCAGATCAAGAGCCGGACCTGTCATAAAAGTTGTCACCAATGCCATAAGCACCATCATTGCGAAAACCTTCGGACTCAGCACACCGAGATCATAACCGATATTCAAAACGATCAGTTCCATCAGACCCCTGGTATTCATCAAAGCGCCAATGGCAAGACTATCTCTCCAGCTTTGCCCTACAAATCTTGCTGCAAGCGCGCTGCCGAGGAACTTCCCGATCACGGCCACGCCAATAATTGCGAAACACACTTTCCAGAGCGACCATTCATTAAGCAGACCAATTTCCGTTCGCAAACCTGTAAATACAAAGAATAATGGAAGAAGTAGTACCAATGCGACATCCTCCACTTTTTCAATAAAAATATTTCTGAAGTTGGCATTAGCCGGCATGATCACACCAGCCATGAAAGCACCAAACAACGCGTGAATACCGATCACCTCAGTTGCATAGGATGAAAGCAAAAGAGTTATAAAAAATATAGCAACAACAGGCTTGCTGAAAGATTCCTTATTAGAGTATTTATCACCCATCTTTTTAAGAAATGGCTGTACAACCCGCAGCATGATCAGAACATAGGCAAGCGCTATCAGGATCGTATAAAGTGCACTGAGAATTGAACCTGCTTTAACGATGGCTATAACTACCGCAAGAATACACCAGGCTGTAATATCATCGGCAGCAGCGCAGGTGATAGCGATGGTCCCAAGCTTTGTTTTGGACAAACCCCTTTCCTGCACAATCCGCGCCAGTACAGGAAAAGCTGTTATGCTCATCGCTATTCCCATAAATAACGCAAATGCAAGAAAACCGATGTTATCTGGCGCAAAATGAACATACATGAAATAAGAAAGACCAATACCAAGCGTAAATGGAAAGATGATACTTGCATGGCTGACGACAATAGCATCCTTTGCTTTGCTCTTCAAAACATTCAGATCAAGCTCCATCCCTATCACGAACATAAACAGGATCAATCCGATCTGGCTGAGAAACTGAAGGTTCGGTAGTGATTGTTTAGGGAAGAGGAAAGCAGAATACTCCGGCATATACATCCCCAGGAATGAAGGTCCGAGTACAATACCTGCAATGATCTCACCGATCACGGTTGGTTGTCCAAGCTTCTTAAATACGAAACCGAAAAACCTGGCTACTATTATAATTGTAAGAATCTGAAGTAATAATATTGATAACGGATACTGAAGATTGTGTATAAATGTATCCTTGAACTGATCCCAGGTTGAAGCATTGATCTGGGGCACAAAATCATTGACTCTTCCTGACTGTAAAAGGGTTCCCTGTTTGACAAAAGTGTATATCAATACAGAGAAAACAACAATGGTCGCAACGTAAAAAATCAGGTTCCTGCTCTTTTTCATAATTCCAGGGGCTTTGCACAGCAAACAATCGTCAATGGGATGACCAAAAACGTATGCAATATAACTGAAAAAAAATGCCCGGGTGCCGGCGAGAGTTACAGTTTTGACCCGCAGTACTTGCAAAACTCAGCATCCTCCTCGTGACCTTCGCGACCGCAGTTGGGACAGGCCTCGTCGCTATGCTTCTTTTTCCTTGCTGCGAGTGCCATCTCAGTAGTGATGATCCCGGTAGGAACTGCAATGATACCATAGCCCAATAGCATAATTATACTCGCTACGAATTTGCCGAGCGGGGTTACCGGCGAAATATCTCCATAACCCACTGTTGTGATTGTGACAATCGCCCAGTATATACTGTCCGGGATGCTGGAAAAGCCGTTCTGGCCGCGCTCCACGAGGTACATCACAGAGCCGAGAATAATAACCGAAGTAAAGACCATCATCATAAATATGCTGATCTTGCGGATACTACCCCTGATGGCACCGAGCAAAAACTGCATTTCATTTACGTAGTGACTCAGTTTAAAAATCCTGAAAACCCTGAGTAGCCTCAGCGCCCTGACCACCAGTAATGTCTGTGCACCTGCGTAAACAAGTGCCAGGTAGGTTGGGACAATTGATAACAAATCAATAATACCCAGGAAACTGAAAATATAGGAGAATGGCCGCTTTATACAAATCAACCTCAATATAAATTCGATGGTAAATATGATGGTGTAAATCCACTCAAGCGTCCAGAACAGATCACCATACTTTGAATGGATCGGAGCGATACTGTCAAGCATCACCACTATGATACTTGTAATGATCAGGAATAACAAGGTGATGTCAAAGGCTCTGCCTGCAGGAGTTGCGGATTCATAGATGACTGAATGTAGCTTGTTTTGCCAGGTTGATTTAGAAGATTGTTGCATTTATAAGTACAGTATTAAAATCCTGCCATCACACAATAATAAGTTTAATCCCTTTCTGTTGTGAAATGTACGAACCGCAATTATATTTACCGGATTTTTAATTTAACCCTTTAAAAAACCTATGAAAAAGATTCTTTTCGCGCTCTGTTTTGTCCTTTTTTGCACAACACTTGTTTCTGCCCAGGATGAAATGAGACCATTTAAATTTGACATCAGTACCGGTTATGTGCTCACAACAGGGGATGGAGCCAAAGGTGGATTCCTGATTTCACTTGAACCTAAGTACGCAGTTATACCTGCATTATCAGTGGGTGTAAGAGCTGAGATCGCTGCAGCCGTGCGCGGATACGGAGGAAATGCTTATACTGGTTATGACAATGCTGAAGTAAAAGCTTCTTCTTCGTTTATCGCAACCGCAGATTATTACCTTACCCAGAATTATTCATTCCGTCCGTTTGTTGGTGCAGGTGCAGGTATTTACGCAACAGCATCGGGAGAATCCAACGACAGTGAAGCAGCTATTTCAAGCACTGCAAAAAATACATTCGGAGGAATGGGGCGTGTTGGATTCGAAACACTTCATTTCCGTTTGGGCATTGAATATAATCTTGTACCAAACACTTCTTACCAGGATTACAATAATCCTTCAACGACTGTAACAACAAAGAACAGTTATCTCGGTCTTAAAGTAGGTATCTGTATTGGCGGTGGACGATATTAACGATCAGATCTTGTTTATTGTCTCAAAGCTTTAACAGGATTTGCTCTCGCGATCCTCATAGCCAGTACCATGGTGCTGGCTATGACCATTAAGGCTGTGATCAATATCGCGGTTCCAAAAAGTTTTATTCCGGGCTGTATCCTGAACGCAAAATTACTGAGCCACTCATCGACTGCAATCAATGCAATTGGTGTTGCGATCACAAACGCGATCACTACAAGTTTTACAAAATCAAGGCTGATCATTTTCACTATTCCCATGTTACTTGCTCCAATAACTTTTCTGATCCCGATTTCCCGTGTTCGCTGCTGTCCGGCGATGTAAACAAGCCCGAATAAACCGAGGCAACAAATAAGGATAGAGATACCAGAACCGGCGCCGAAAATAGTTTTCCAGCGAAGATCATCTTCATAGTGACGTTTGTTAATATCATCCATAAAGGCGTAGCTGTACACCGCCTCCGGTAACAATTCATGATATATCTCTTCAAATTTTTTCAATCCCTCCTGCAAACCTGCAGCATTTATCTTTAGCAAGATTCCACCGTTTACTCCGTACTGCATAAACATTACAGCAGGTTTAAGACGATCTCTCATCGAACCATGCTGAACATTTCCAACAACACCAACAATTGTTTTTGGAATCGAATCCTGAAAATATTTATCAAGCGTTATTACTTTACCAATCGGCTCCTTCAGATTGTTTTCCGCTACGAAAGCCTCATTTACAAGAATACTACCTGATACATCTGACGGATAATTAACCGGATCAAGTTTACGACCACGCTTTAACGGAATTTGCATCACATCAAGATAGTATTCGTCAACTATTTCATGGAGTGCGAATTTAGATTCGTTCCCTATTTTAAGATTCATTGATTGGGGGTATCCAATAAAGCTGATCTGCTTCAATGACGGAACAGTGGCGACGCGATTGCGCAGCCTGGCCTGGTATTCATGATATTGGATATTACCATTGAGGTTAGTCCTGAGTATGTACTCAGGGTTGTACCCGAGATCTTTGTGCATTACATAATTCAGCTGTTCCTGGTAAACCAGTGTGATGACTATAAGAAAAACAGCGGTAGCTACCTGGAACACTACAAGGCTTCTGCCAAAATAATTTCTGCCAGTCAGCTTGATTCTGGAACTCATAATTTCAGTGAGAGTAACCGAACTAAGTCTGTACGCAGGATATATGCCGGTAACAGCAATCACGGCAACGAGGATTGTTACCAATACCGTTAATGGCAAGCGCGCAAACATATCATCAAACGAAATCTCTTTACCGGTTAACGAATTAAAGAAAGGTAAAAGCAGGTTAGATACAGGCAGTGCTAACAACACAGCAAGAAAACATACAAACGCTGATTCTGCAGTGAACTGGCCAATGATCTGAAACCTGCTGCCGCCTGTTATTTTCCTGATACCCATCTCTTTCATACGGGTCAATGTTGCAGCGATGCTGATGTTTATAAAATTCATGCAACTCATTGCAAGTACAAAACCAGCGATACCCAACAGTATCCACGAATATAGCGGCCTGGTTTCGCCTGTAGTTCCGGTTTCATTTGCTACTTCCATCTTACCTTCTGTCTGAAGGTGAATATCCTTCATGGGTTGCAGGTCGAATGTGCGGCTTAAATTCACTTCGCCGGAGCTCCTTGTCGATCCTGAATAAGAATCATGAACCAATTTCAGCTTTTTGCTTACTTTTTCCGCTGAAGCCAGAGAATCAATAACAAGGTAGGTGCCAAGAAATCCCAACAAATGGTTGTGCCAGCTTTCGTCCTTAAATGATAAC
>JBEVNF010000303.1:0-5951 GCA_040508255.1 Flavitalea sp. | reverse complement strand
GCTCTGAAGTGATTTTTTGTTCATGATCCATGAACCCTGACCATAACCTTCAACATACCAGCCAATTTTGAGATAGCCAGGTTGAAGAGAATCGATGGAGATACCCAGAGGGATTTCCTGGCCGTTAACATTCGCCATATATTCCATTTTAGTTCCGGTTTTAAGAACAGGCAGGAATTTCGATTGGGCGAAAGAGGCAACCGACAATGTCAGTGACAGCAAGAGTAAAGAAAGCTTCATACATTAAAATTTAGCTGAAAGTAAGGGAATCCTAAAACTGCACAAAATCGTTCATCAAATAGTTAATACTTCTATTTCACACCGTCTCTTACATTCTTAAAAACAGGCGTCCACTTCAAAAGATCCTTCAGCATATTCCCCGCCATTTTCTGTTGTTCTTCAGCAGCCACGAATTTTTCTTCAATAATATGACGGGTGAAAAACGGAATATTTACCGAAGCAGTGATCGGGAACATTTCAAGCGTGGTAACAACCTGTTTCAGCATCTGTACGCCACGAAGACCTGCAGAAATTCCACCATAACTTACAAAACCGATTGGTTTGTGTCTCCATTCCTGGAAAAGGAAATCGATCGCATTTTTGATCGTTGCAGGAAAACCAAAATTATACTCAGGTGTTACTACTATAAATGCGTCCGAAGCTTCAATTTTAGCACTCCAGTCCAGCGTATGCTGATGTGTATATTGTTTTAAACGGGGGTGATTTGGCTCATCAAAAAAAGGCAGGTTAACCTCGGCAAGGTCAACTATTTCAACATTGAATTCAGGATGTGATTTCGCGATTTCTGCTACCCAGTCTGCCACCAGTGGTCCTTTACGGCCAGGACGTGTACTTGCGATAATGATCTTAAGATTATACATAAACTATGAGAAAATTTTGCTGCAAAACTAAGCCGAATCAGCGATGTGAAAACAAACAGATTTTGAGGGCATAATCATCATGACGCTTTCGTGAAACTGACATAATATGGCCCAAACTTTGGGCAGCTTAACCGCGATCATTGTTTTAAATTTGAAATCTATGCCATTCAAACTTCATACTCAGTACCAGCCCGCCGGCGACCAGCCCAGGGCGATCGAACAGCTTGTAGAAGGATTAAACACCGGCGAACAGCATCAGACGCTGTTAGGGGTGACCGGCTCAGGAAAAACATTCACTATCGCCAATGTGATCCAGCAAACACAAAGACCAACATTGGTTCTTACGCACAACAAAACACTGGTGGCGCAACTGTACGGGGAATTCAAACAATTCTTCCCGGAAAACGCGGTCGGCTATTTCGTAAGTTACTACGATTATTACCAGCCGGAAGCCTATATGCCGGTGAGCGACACTTACATCGAAAAAGATCTCTCAATAAATGAAGAGCTCGACAAACTCAGGTTACAGGCCACCACCCAACTGCTGAGCGGAAGACGCGACATCATCGTAGTTGCATCCGTGAGTTGTATTTACGGTATTGGTAACCCGGCCGAGTTTGAAAATGGAATTATCCGGATCAAAAAAGGCCAGACCATTTCGAGACAGGGATTTCTGCATTCGCTTGTAAATGCACTTTATTCAAGAACACATGATGAATTCAAACGCGGTAGTTTTCGCGTAAAAGGCGATACTGTTGATATCAATCTTCCTTATGTTGATTATGGCTATCGCATTACTTTTTTCGGCGATGACATTGAAGAACTCGAAACCTTCGATGTAACAAACAATAAAAGGATCATGAAAATGGAAGATGCGGCCATCTTCCCGGCAAATCTGTACCTGGCTCCAAAAGACATGCTGCAACAAGTGTTGTACGAAATCCAGGATGAAATGCTCGCACAGGTTGAATACTTCAAAGCTTCTGGCAAGTTCATCGAAGCCCAGCGTTTGAGCGAACGCGTTAACTATGATATAGAAATGATACGTGAGCTTGGTTACTGTAACGGCGTTGAGAACTATTCAAGATTCTTTGATCGTCGCAAACCAGGCACAAGACCGTTCTGTCTCATTGATTATTTTCCGAAAGATTTTTTATGTGTGATAGATGAAAGTCACCAGACCATTCCACAGGTAAGTGGTATGTATGGAGGTGACAGAAGCCGTAAACTGATCCTTGTGGATTATGGTTTCAGACTGCCATCTGCGCTTGATAACCGGCCATTGAATTTTCATGAATTTGAATCGATGCTGCACCAGACCATTTATGTGTCTGCAACACCCGGCGACTACGAGCTCGAGCAAACCGGTGGTATTGTGGTAGAGCAGGTGGTAAGACCAACAGGATTGCTTGATCCGCCGATCGAGATCAGACCAAGTATCAACCAGATCGATGATCTGCTGGATGAGATCGATAAGACCGTGAAAAAAGGCGATCGTGTGTTGGTAACGACTTTGACCAAACGCATGGCGGAAGAAATGGATAAATATCTGCACCGCATCAACATCAAATCCAAGTATATCCATAGTGAGGTTGACACACTTGAGCGTATCGAGATCCTGCGTGATCTGCGTTTGGGTGTGATTGATGTGCTGGTGGGTGTAAACCTTTTGAGGGAAGGCCTTGATTTGCCGGAAGTATCGCTTGTTGCTATTCTTGATGCAGATAAGGAAGGGTTCCTGAGAAATGAAAAATCGCTTACACAGACAGCCGGTCGTGCTGCACGGAACGTTGACGGGCGTGTGATCTTTTATGCGGATGTGATGACAGAAAGTATGCAGAAAACGATCGATGAAACTGATCGTCGCCGCGAAAAACAGGTAGCCCACAATATTGAGTTTGGCATCACACCAAGAACTGTTATTAAAAGTAAGGAACAGGTGTTTGCGCAGACCTCTGTTCTTGATATCAAGGGATACGATCCCGCCAATCCATATTCTGTTGCTCCCGATGAAGAGCTGGTTACAGTTGCCGCTGAAGAACAGGAAACTTACCAGACCATCCCGCAGGTTGAAAAAGGGATTTCCCGTATCAAAAAGGATATGGAAAAAGCCGCGCGTGATCTGGACTTTATGGAAGCCGCGCGACTCAGAGATGAGATGTTCCTGCTGCAGAAAAAGCTGGAAGCCATGAAAAAATAGCCACTTATAACTCATTACCTTCGTCGCATGGAAAAAAAAGTGTTTTTACTGGATGCCATGGCTCTGATCTTCAGGGCTTATTATGCGCTGATCCGGAACCCGAGAATAACCTCGAAAGGCCGTAATACAAATGCCCAGTTTGGTTTTATCAATACGCTTGTCGAACTTATCAACAACCAGAAACCAAGTCACATGGCGGTGTGTTTTGACACACATGCGCCAACTGAAAGACATACAGAATTCACAGAATACAAAGCCAACCGCCAGGAGGCTCCTGAAGATCTGCTTGATGCTGTTCCGGATATCAAAAGGATCATCCAGGCGTTCAATATTCCCGTTGTTGAAATGGATGGATTCGAAGCCGATGATGTGATAGGTACACTCAGCAAGCAGGCTGCGAAAGCAGGTTATGAGGTGCTGATGGTCACTCCTGACAAGGACTACGGTCAGCTGGTGGATGAAAAAGTGAAAATTTATAAACCTGGCTACCAGGGTGGCGATGCAGAGATTCTCGGCGTAAAAGAAGTTTGTGAAAAATGGAATATCAAAGATGTTTCCCAGGTGATCGATATCCTCGGCCTGATGGGTGACGCCGTTGATAACATTCCAGGTATTCCCGGAGTTGGTGAAAAGACCGCTGCGAAATTGCTTGCTGAATATGATACGCTTGAAAACGTTCTCGCGAATGCTGATAAAATAAAAGGAGCGCTTGGTGAGAAGGTACGTAAAGGCGCTGACTCGGCTGTGCTTTCAAAAAAACTTGCAACCATTATCTGCAATGTTCCGGTTGAATTTCATGAAGAAGATTTCCGTTTGAAAGAATGGAATAAGGAGGCTTTGAAAGAAGTTTTTATTGAACTTGAATTCAAAACAGTTGCAAAAAGATTATTGGGAGAAGAGATCAATATTGGTACTGCTCCGGAAGGTGTGCAGACTGATCTTTTTGGAAATGCCATACAATCAAAGGTGCCGTCTAAATTGGTAAAACCTGCGGCTCCACAGGATGCTGTTGAAGAGATCGTAACAGAAGGAGAAGCTCCCCAGGGACTTCCGGCTGGTAAAAATATTTCGAATACGCCTCACCGTTATGAACTGATACAAGGTTCAGCTATTCCTGCATTCGTAGCAGATTTGCTAAAACAAAAAGAGATATGTTTCGATACCGAAACAAACAATATCGATGCAAATGACGCAGAGCTTGTGGGTATGAGCTTTTCATATACACCCGGCGAAGCCTATTATGTTCCCTGCCCGGCCGACCAGGCAGAAACTGCCAAAATTCTTGAACAGTTCAAACCGCTTTTCGAAAATACAGGGATCCGATGGATCGGTCAGAATCTGAAATATGATATGCTTGTTTTAAAATGGTATGGTGTTGAATTGAAAGGATCATGGTTTGATACCATGCTTGCACACTATGTGATTGAACCTGATGGCAAGCGCAGCATGGATATGCTGAGTGCACAATTCCTCGGATATGAACCGGTACCAATCGAAGAATTGATTGGTAAGAAAGGAAAGAGCCAGGGCAACATGCGTGATGTGGAAGTTGAAAAGGTAAAAGACTATGCAGCGGAAGATGCAGACATAACACTACAGCTAAAACATGCGCTGGAGCCGCTTCTTGGGTCAAAGGAAGTTGAAAAGGTATTCGCTGAGGTTGAAAACCCGTTGCTTTCAGTGCTTACTGATATGGAGTATGAAGGAATAAAAGTGGATGTGGACTTTCTTCAAACCTATTCGGGCGAACTCGAAAAAGAAGCGAAAAAAAGCGAAGAATCTGTTTACGAACAGGCCGGTGTAAGATTCAATCTTGCCTCACCGAAACAACTCGGTGAAGTATTGTTTGAAAAACTACAGCTCGATCCAAAAGCCAAAAAAACAAAGACCGGTCAGTATGCAACCGGTGAAGATGTATTATCAAAGCTTGCGCATCAGAACAAGATCGTTGAAGACATTCTTGCTTTTCGTGAGCTCACCAAACTAAAATCAACATATGTTGATTCATTGCCTTTGCTGCGTAACAAAAAAACGGGCCGCGTGCATACTTCATATGCACAGGCGGTTGCGGTAACCGGCCGTTTGTCGAGTAACAATCCTAATCTGCAAAACATCCCGGTACGAACTGAACGTGGTCGTGAAATACGAAAGGCATTTATCCCACGAGATGCAAATCATATCTTATTATCTGCCGATTATTCACAAATAGAATTGAGAATAGTTGCTGCGATCAGTGGTGATCCTGCAATGTGTGAAGCTTTCCGTGAAGGCAAAGACATTCACACGGCTACGGCGGCAAAAGTTTACAATGTTGAAGAGAAGGATGTTGTTAAGGAAATGCGTTACAAGGCAAAGAGTGTAAACTTTGGTATTATCTATGGCCAGGGGGCATTTGGGCTTGCAGATAATCTTGGTATCAGCAGAACGGAAGCAAAGGAGATCATCGATAACTACAAAAAGCAATTCAGCGGCATTCAGAAATATATGGATGATACAGTAAATTTCGCGCGCGAAACCGGGTACGTGCAAACGTTGATGGGTCGTAAACGTTGGTTACGTGATATCAACTCATCAAATTTTACCGTTCGCGGGTTTGCCGAGAGGAACGCGATCAACTCGCCCATCCAGGGTACAGCTGCTGATATGATCAAGCTGGCAATGGTGAAAATTCACCAGGTGTTTAAGGAGAAGAAGTTTAAATCAAAGATGATACTGCAGGTGCATGATGAGCTGGTGTTTGATGCGGTATTGGACGAAGTTGAGATCATTAAACCAGTAATCCTTGAATGCATGCGTGAAGCCCTTCCATTGCCAAACGGCGTACCCGTAGAAGCAGAAATCGGGGGTGGCCAAAACTGGCTTGAAGCGCA
>JBEVNF010000271.1:0-4282 GCA_040508255.1 Flavitalea sp. | reverse complement strand
TCTGGGCCGTTGGGCCAAGGGTGGTAAAATAGCTCCCGAAAACTACTACGCGTTGGTAACCATGCATGGTACCGTGTTGGTTTTCTTCGTTTTGACCGGTGGCTTGAGCGGCACATTCGCGAACCTGCTGATTCCATTGCAGGTTGGTGCGCGTGACATGGCTTCTCCACTGATGAACTGTCTTTCATACTGGTTCTTCTTTGCTGGTAGCATTGTTATGTTGTCATCGTTGTTCATTCAGACTGGTCCTTTCAGCGGTGGCTGGACAGCTTATCCGCCTCTGAGTGCGCTCGGGCAGGCTTCGCCGGGTTCGAAAACGGGTATGGATCTCTGGATCACGGCAATGGCACTTTTCGTTGTGTCTTCACTGCTGGGAGGTCTTAACTATGTAAGTACAGTATTGAATATGCGTACAAAGGGTATGAGCATGACCCGGTTGCCGCTTACTATCTGGGCACTGTTCTTCACCGCTGTACTTGGTATCCTTTCTTTCCCTGTACTTCTTTCTGGTTTCATCCTGTTGCTGTTTGATCGTCATGCAGGAACCAGCTTCTATCTTTCTGATATCTTTATCGCGGGTGGTGGTCCGTTGCCAAATGAAGGCGGTAGCGCGATCCTGTTCCAGCACTTGTTCTGGTTCCTTGGTCACCCTGAAGTATATATTATCCTTCTGCCGGCAATGGGTATGGCATCTGAAATTCTTTCAGTGCACTCCCGCAAACCGATCTTCGGTTATATGGCGATGGTTGGTTCATTGTTCGCGATCACGATCCTGGCGTTCCTTGTATGGGCTCACCACATGTTCGTGACCGGTCTGAATCCTTTCCTGGGTTCGATCTTCGTGTTGCTCACCCTCCTGATCGCGGTACCATCTGCAATCAAGGTGTTCAACTGGCTCACAACTTTGTGGCGCGCAAATATCAGGTTTACACCTCCGATGATGTTCGCCCTCGGTTTCGTAAGCTTGTTTATCTCGGGTGGTCTTACAGGTATCTTCCTTGGTAACTCAACACTTGATATTTCATTACACGATACTTATTTCGTAATTGCTCACTTCCACATTGTAATGGGTGTGTCTGC
The DNA here is from genome assembly GCA_040508255.1 of Flavitalea sp. Taxonomy (GTDB): domain Bacteria; phylum Bacteroidota; class Bacteroidia; order Chitinophagales; family Chitinophagaceae; genus DATHKG01. Next base: position 3,202 of record JBEVNF010000271.1, on the reverse strand, counting down.
GTTCTTTGGTATGTTCGCCGGTGTATATCATTGGTTCCCTAAGATGTACGGTCGCTACCTGAACAATACGATGGCGTACATCCACTTCTGGGTTACCCTGGTTGGTGCTTACCTGATCTTCTGGCCGATGCACTATGAAGGTCTTGCGGGTATGCCGCGCCGTTATATGGATTACAGCGGATGGGAATCATTTAAAATGTTTGCTGACCTGAATAAATTCATATCAACGGTGGCAATGGTTGTATTTGCAGTGCAGCTGATGTTCATATTCAACTTCTTCTACTCAATTTTCAAAGGTAGAAAAGTTACAACCAGAAACCCATGGGGCGCAACGACACTTGAGTGGACAACACCAATCAATCCAGGTCACGGTAACTGGCCAGGCGAAATTCCTGAGGTTCACCGCTGGGCATATGATTACAGTAAAGACGGAAGAGATTTTATTCCACAAACCGAACCGGTTGGTGCGAACGAGAGCAAACATTGATCTTAATTAAACATGTATCTGTTGATTGAAATTGTGAAGAATGAAGTACATGTTAATAATAAATACCGGTTTTTGAGATGACGCAGCAAGAAGCGGTGAAAACAAGTTCTTTTACAGTCGCCGGCAAGGTAAGAGATTACATGCTGTTGATAAAGTTCAGTCTGAGCTTCATGGTGGTGTTCTCCGCGGTAATCAGTTACCTGCTGGCACCTTCGGTAGTTGTTTATGACTGGACGATGATCATACTATTCTTTATCGGCGGATTGCTGGTAACGGGTAGTGCAAACGCAGTGAACCAGGTAGTTGAGCGGGATACCGATGCATTGATGAAGCGTACTGCAAAGAGACCAATCGCTTCCGGGAGGATGACTCCTTCAGAAGGTTGGGTTTTTGCAGCGATCAGTCTTGTCGTTGGTTGCGGAATCCTCGCATATTATTTCAACACCCTGAGCGCTATCATCGCTTTTATAAGCTGGATCCTGTATGCATTTTTGTATACCCCGCTTAAAAAAGTGAGCTCGGTTTCGGTACTTGTTGGTGCTGTCCCCGGAGCATTGCCTTGTTTGATCGGTTGGACAGCAGGTGAGAATGATCTGAGCGCAGGTGGTTGGGTTTTATTCGCGATCCAGTTTTTCTGGCAGTTCCCGCATTTCTGGGCAATTGCCTGGATAGCGCACAACGATTACTCAAACGCAGGCTTCAAACTGATGCCTTCGGTTGAAGGACCAACAAAATACTCTGCGATCCAATCCATCATTTATTCGATGGTTCTGGTACCGGTGGGAGTGTTGCCATTTCTTGTAGGAATGACCGGTTGGGTTTCGCTGATCATCGTGTTTATCACAAACCTGTTGATGATCTGGCAGTCAGTAAGGCTGTACAGGGAAATGGAAGTGAAAGCGGCTAGACGTGTAATGTTCAGTAGTTATATTTATCTGCCAGTTGTATTTTTTGCACTGCTGGCTGACAAAATATGGTAGACAGTGTTGATTGATTTTGGAGTGATTGAAAAACAAAGAGAGAATGAACCAGGCATTGAGTACGAAACCAGTAAATAAGATACATCCTCACAAATTCATTTTGTGGGTGGCCATCGGCAGCATCATCATGATGTTCGCCGGTTTGACCAGTGCTTATATTGTAAAGGGAAGTCTTCCGGGCTGGAGCACGGTGAAAATGCCGGTTGTATTTTATTATTCAACGGCGATCATGCTCATCAGCAGTGTAACTATCCAGAGTGCATTGAAAGCATTCAAGGAACGGAACATGAAGACCTACCGCAGACTGACTACGGTTACGATCGTGTTTGGTCTGGCTTTCATCCTGATGCAGATCCTGGGATTTTCCAAGCTTTACAACTCAGGAGTATTGCTTGAAGGAAGCGGAGCAGGTGTGTTTTTATATATCATTTTCGGGTTGCATGCAATCCACGTGTTTGGTGGAATTGTAGCCCTGCTGATCATGTTCATTAAAGCGTTCAGCAGAAAAGTAAGAAATTATAGTGCAGTGCCGGTTGAAGTTGCAGCAACGTACTGGCATTTTGTAGACATACTCTGGATTTATCTTTTTGTATTCTTTTTGTTGAATATCTAAAAAGCTCCGGAAAAACGAATAGAAAATTTTTAGTAAGAACTATAAAAATTAAATATGGCACAAGCGGTACCGGCGAATCAAAAATGGTGGGGTGGAGGGAGAAGTCCTTTCAACGTTGAGTATGGGAAACTGATGATGTGGTATTTTTTGATGAGCGATGCTTTTACATTCGGCGCATTCCTGATCTCTTACGGAACGGCAAGATTCTCCAGCAATAGCTGGCCTGACCCGAACCACGTGTTCCAGTCATTTCCATTCCTTGGTAACGGATTGCCACTGGTATTCGTGAGTTTGATGACCTTCATTCTCATTATGAGTTCGGTTACAATGGTGCTTGCAGTAGGTGCAGGTCACGCGAATGATAAGAAAGCAGTTGTTAAATGGATGGCATGGACCGTTGTTGGTGGATTCCTGTTCCTGGGTTGCCAGGCATGGGAGTGGACACACCTTCATCATGAAGGTGCATGGTGGGGTGAAATTCCAACAGGACCAGGCAGTCACTTCCTGAATGCTGACGGATCTAAGCCATCAACAAATTTCAGTAACTTCTTCTTTACGATTACTGGTTTCCACGGCTTCCACGTATTCAGCGGTGTGATCATCAATATTATTATGCTGATCATGGCTGCAACCGGCGTGTTTGAAAGACGCGGACATTACCTGATGATCGAAAAGGCTGGTCTGTACTGGCACTTTGTGGATCTTGTATGGGTATTCGTATTCACCTGTTTCTACCTGTTTTAATCTGAATCCATTTATTAAGCGACAACAAAGATATTATGGCACATAACGAATCACATAACGAGCACGGCCACAATCCGCATTACCCGGAAGTAACACATGCAGAACATAGCTTCGATTCAAAAGCTATCTGGAGAACGTTCTGGCTTCTGCTTGCAATTACCTGCGTGGAACTTATTGTGGGTATGTTCATTGCCCCGCATTTTCCTTCTGCGAAACTTGCATTCAACATTCTGTACATGATCCTGACTGCTGCAAAGGCATTCTATATCGTTGCAGAGTTTATGCACCTCAAGCATGAGATCAAGAACATGATCATGACGATCGCTGTTCCTATGCTTCTGTTCATCTGGTTCATTGCTGCTTTCCTTCTTGATGGTA
>JBEVNF010000193.1:0-3118 GCA_040508255.1 Flavitalea sp. | reverse complement strand
TGTTCAGGCGTAAAGGCTCCGATCGCCGCACTGACCGCTTTCATCTTAGGTCCGAGCTTCTTACCAAGCGCTACAAAATTAGGTTTCACCTTCTTTTTGATAAAGCCGGCATCTGCACTGATATACTCGATTTCTTTAACATTTACTTCGCTCTTAACCAGGTCAGCAATCAATCCGATCTGCTTTTCCATTCCTTTGGTCATGATAGGGATCAGCACTTTCTGCAAAGGCTGGCGCACCTTGATATTTGCCTTTTTACGAAGCGACAGCACCAGCGAGGAAATATCCTGCGCAAGCTGCATACGTTCTTCCAATCCGGCATCGATAGCCGCTTCATCAGCAACCGGGAAATCAGCATGGTGAACTGAAACCGCGGAAACCCTGCCGGTTACTGCGTTCAGATTTCTAAAAACCGTATCACTGAAGAATGGAGAGATCGGAGCCATCAGCCGCACGATAGTCTCGATACATTCATACAGGGTCTGATACGCACAGATCTTGTCCTGCTCGTATTCCCCTTTCCAGAACCGGCGACGGCAAAGGCGGACATACCAGTTACTGAGCAACTCATCAACAAACTCTTCAATAGCACGACCGGCATGGGTAGGCTCGTAATCGTCCATTGAGGCATTCACTTTCTTAACCAATGAGTTAAGTGAAGAAATGATCCATCTGTCGATTTCCGGGCGCTCTGCAAGTGGCACTTGTTTTTCTGCAAATGCAAATCCGTCCACATTGGCGTATAGTGCAAAAAACTGGTAGGTATTATATAAGGTGCCGAAGAATTTACGCTGAACCTCCCTGATACCATCAAGGTCAAACTTCATGTTCTCCCATGGAGAAGCATTGGTTATCAGGTACCAACGGGTAGCATCTGCACCGAACTGATCAATTGTCTTGAAAGGATCGACCACATTGCCAAGACGTTTACTCATCTTATTGCCGTTCTTATCAAGTACAAGACCGTTAGAAACAACAGTTTTATACGCACGACCATCGATCTCAGTGGTTGGCAATCCTGTTTTCTCCAGCTCTGCAACGATATCTTCTTTGATCAGCGAGCCTATTGCGTGAAGGGTATAAAACCATCCCCTTGTCTGATCAACCCCTTCTGCGATAAAATCCGCAGGGTAGCTGTCAAGGAAAACTTTCTTGTCGCCAAACGGGAAATGCCATTGGGCATAAGGCATCGCGCCGCTATCGAACCAAACATCAACCAGGTCCGGTACACGTTTCATTGGCTTTCCGGATGGAGATATAAGTATGATCTCATCAACATAAGGTTTATGAAGATCAAGTACTCCATCGCTTAGGAACTTCGCATTCACATCACCGCCCAGTTTTTCACTGGCTGCACGAAGTGCTTCATTCAGTTCAGCGATAGATCCGATACAAACCTGCTCACCACCTTCCTTTTCTTCAATAAACTTTCCTGCTGCATCAACACTTTTCCATACAGGAAGAGGTGTACCCCAGAAACGGCTGCGACTGAGGTTCCAGTCAACCATGTTCTCAAGCCAGTTTCCAAAACGACCCGTACCTGTGCTTTCCGGCTTCCAGCGGATATTGCGGTTATTTTCAACCATCCTGTTTTTCAGGGCAGTTGTTTTGATGAACCACGCATCCAACGGGTAATAAAGGATTGGCTTATCAGTTCTCCAGCAATGCGGGTAGCTGTGTTCGTATTTTTCAACCTTGAAAGCGCGATTCTCAAGTTTCAGCTTAACCGAGATATCAACGTTCACATCCACATAATCCTTCTCGTCTTTATAATTCTTTACGAAACGGTTGCTGAATTCGCCAAGTTTGTCAACGAACTTACCTTCACGGTCAACCATTGTAAGTATACCGATATTGTATTTCTTGCCCACCTTGTAATCATCCGCACCAAAAGCAGGCGCGGTATGCACGATACCTGTACCATCTTCAGTAGTTACGAATGCATCACACATAATCCGGAACGGCTTTGCATCCGGAGTTTCTTCAAGGATCACTTCCATGCTGTTTGCTTCATAAGGAAGCAACTGCTCATACTTCAGTCCCTCAAGTTCGCTTCCTTTGAAAGTTGAAAGTACTTTCCAGGGTAACAGCTTAACGTCCTTGTTGTAATTCTCAAAATCGCCATTCTCACCATCCGCCTTGAAGTACTTGCCGATCAGCGGTTTGGCAAGCACAACATTAACCGGAAGATGTGTGTATGGATTGAAAGTGCTGACCAGCGCATAATCAATCGAGGGTCCTGCGGTGAGACCAAGATTGCTTGGGAGCGTCCATGGTGTGGTAGTCCATGCCATGAAAAAAACTTCACCCCCGGAAACCAAATCGTGAAGAAATCTGCTTTTTTCATCCTGAACGGCACGGAACATTACCGTTGCGCTGGTATCCTTTACATCCTTGTAAGTACCGGGCTGGTTAAGTTCATGCGAACTGAGACCTGTACCGGCAGCTGGTGAATATGGCTGGATACTTACACTTTCGTAAAGCAGGCCACGGTCGTACATCTTCCTGAGCAGCCACCAGAGTGTTTCGATATATTTATTGTCGAACGTGATATATGGATCTTTCAGATCAACCCAGTAACCCATCTTACGGGTGATCTCATCCCATTCGCCTTTGTAACGGAGTACTGTTTCGCGGCACTTCTTATTATAATCTTCAATTGAAATCTTCTTACCGATATCTTCTTTGGTGATACCAAGTTCCTTTTCAACCTGCAACTCTACGGGCAAACCATGGGTATCCCATCCACCCTTGCGACTCACCTTGAAACCTTTCATGGTTTTGTAGCGGCAAACAAGATCTTTCAACGTCCGGCTGATAACGTGGTGGATACCAGGCATTCCGTTCGCGCTCGGCGGACCTTCATAAAAAACGAATGGTTTCGCACCCTCCCTGAGAGAGATACTTTTTTCGAAGGCTTTGTCAATTTCCCAACTGGCGAGCATCTCCTGCTCCATTGCCGGCAGGTTCAGCCCTGAGAATTCTCTGTATTTTGCTGCCATAAAATGTTCTGAGTCCTTGTAGTTGATTGCAGATAAAAAGTGTGCAAAGGTACTTATTTTCCTACTATGCAGTTTGGGATAATCACATCCGATATTCCAGAAAAAAATATTTTAGA
>JBEVNF010000189.1:0-10018 GCA_040508255.1 Flavitalea sp. | reverse complement strand
GGTGTACAGATAGTAGGTTGCCAGCCAACCGATGAGTCTTCAATACCTGGAATCAGAAGATGGCCACCGGCTTATCTTCCAAAGATCTTTGATCCGAAAAGGGTGGACAGGGTGATCGATATTTCTGAAGCTGATGCAACGGCATATACGCGCAGGCTTGCAAAAGAAGAAGGAATCTTTGCTGGTATGAGTAGCGGTGGCGCTTTTTACGCCGCGCTACAGGTGAGTGAAGAGATTGAAGAAGGTACCATTGTTTTTATTGCTTGTGATAGAGGTGACAGATATTTGAGCTCCCCATTGTTTGGATAGACTGATTGCCAAACCTGATCGGAATAAACCGGATTTCAGATCAAAATGTTTTTGGGAGAACCCAGCCACAGTGAACGCTAATTCGTCCTTATCACACTAAACCTGTTCATCACTACCGGCACCGGATGTTTATTCAGGCTGAACCATTCATCGATGATCTTACCCAAACGTGTAGAGTGTCGCGAAACCAAACCGTACTCGTCGCGCCAGGTGGAGTCCGCTATGCTATTTGTCAAACTGATAATAAGCTCGGTCCTCCAGTACACACGCACCAGGTCCACATCACGCTGATAGTAAAATCGTAAAAGAGAGAGTGTATTCGATTCAAGATCCACTGTCGCGTCAAAAAGATGAAACATCATCTGAACATCATTTTAGGTTCAAAATAACCGTGTACGATTATCTCAAGAGATATTGAAAATCCTTTGTTGGTTCAAATGGTCTGGATCACTTATTTGGTTATGCTACGAGTTGCCTCTGTAACCCGCCGTTTCGCTGAGCTGCGGCAAACTCACGGAGTATAGCACTGATAAATTGTAATTCGTAGGGTTTAAATCTGAAATAGTTTTCATCACGGCACATGGTCCAGTTCCGGCCAGGCTGCTTTTCCATCCTCACCCTGAACTTCTGGCTGCCCAGGCTCATAGTAAGATCGTATCTGTCAACATCATTCATTCTTGATGGCTCAAAACCAACAGTAATAAAAGTTCCTGAAAACAGGAAGCTTGCTGCGAATTGTTTGTACATAGGTAGATCAATTGTGCTTTCCCAAAAAGTCCGATCCGGATGTTCAATGGGAAAACCGGTAAGCAATCGGGTTGCCTATCTGCTGAAGATAACGTTTTCCGTAAAAAACTGTTGTCATGCTTATCCAGAAAACTTTATTGTTTCAGCAGATATCGATAACAAATTACACCGACCATTTCGCAGCGTCAAGCACCCGGGTATTAAAAGAATCCTAAATAAGAAGATCCCGCTTTCAAACTTTTTGTCCGTTATCGGACGGTTTTTGAAATCAGGATCGGCTTAACTCTTTGTAATTGAACTTATTATGTCTGGCATTTTGCTTGGAAACTAAATGGAAACATTTTGATCCATGGATATTGATATTGAGAAGCAGGTTTCAGCAAAAAGGAGGAAACGGATTGTAGTTATTTCCGGAATAGTCGTTGTGCTGATCGTTGGGGGAATTCTCGGACTTCGCACCACGCTGGGAACAACGATCGCGCAAAACGGATTCTCAACTGCCGTTGTAGAAACCGGTGATATCGAAAATACCATTACCGCCTCAGGTGAGGTGGTACCTGAATTTGAAGAAGTAGTAAGTAGTCCCATTGTTGCTTCAATAAGATCAGTGCTGAAAAATCCGGGCACAACCGTAGATGCGGGCGAAGCGATAATCTCGCTGGACAAATCTGCTACCGCCAACGAAATGACCAAGCAGGAGTTTCAACTCGAATCAAAAAGAAACAATATCCGCAAACTGCGTCTTGAGCTCGATAAAAGTTTCTACGATATCAAATCCAATAATGATATAAAGCAACTGCGTATCAATAGTATCATGGCGGAAGTTGAAAATGCAAAGCGACTGTTCAAAGCAGGTGGCGGCACGCAGGAAGATATTGACAAAGCGGAACTTGATCTTAAAGTTGCAAAACTGGAAAAGCAGCAGCTTGAAAACGAGATCAAAAACAAACAGCAAACTATGCAGGTGGAGATGCGTGAATCAGAGATTGAAGCCGCAATTCAGCAAAACTCTCTTGCAGAACTCAAACGCAAATTCAACAATGCAGATATCACTGCAACCCGTGCCGGTGTGATCACCTGGGTGAATAAAAATATTGGTGCACAGGTTACAGAAGGAGAGGCCATCGCAAGAATCGCCGATCTCTCCGGTTTCAAAGTGAGTGGCAGTATCTCAGATAATTTTCTTGGCGAGCTACAGGAAGGCATGCCCGCCATTGTGAAGATCAATGAATCAACGATCCGTGGAAAGGTAAGCCAGATTTATCCTTCAGTGCAAAACAATATTGTAACGTTTGATGTGAGTCTTGATTCACAAACAACAAAGCTGCTCAGGCCAAACCTCAAAGTAGATGTGTACCTGGTAACCAACGCAAAGAGAAATATACTTCGGGTTTCCAATGGTCAGGCATTCAGGGGCGGAGCACAGGAAGATGTTTTTATTCTTGAAGATGGCAAACTAAAAAAACGCAGGATCACGAGCGGGCTTTCCAATTTTGATTATGTAGAGGTTGGAGGTAACATCAGGGCGGGTGATCGCGTCGTAACAAGTGATATGAGCAGGTTCAAAAATGCAAACGAGATCACCATCCAAAAACCCTAGCTCATGAAACTATTAATTACTTTGATGTTTTGCCTGGCAGGTGTTTTTGTAAATGCTCAATCAGACTCGCTTGAACTCGAACTTACATTGCCGGAAATAGTGGCGCTTGCAAGATCAAAATCAATAGAATCAAAACAGGCCGCAACAAGAAAAGAAACGAAATACTGGGAATGGCGCGTATATCGTTCCAATTACCAGCCACAGCTAGTTCTTGAAGGGACATTGCCAGGTTACAGCAAAACATTTACACAGGTGGTTCAACCAGACGGAAGCATACAATTTCAACCGATCCATTATAATAACTCGTCCCTCAATCTCAACTTCAGTCAGAGCATCGCAGCCACGGGGGGAACGATCTTCGGTACAACACAACTGCAACGTTTTGATGATTTTGATAAGGATAACAAGTTGTATAATTCGGTGCCTTTTGGAATCGGTTACTCGCAACCGTTATTCCAGTTCAATACCCTTCGCTGTGATAAAAAGATCGAACCACTAAAGTACAACGAAAGCAGGCAGGCATATATCGAATCGATGGAAACCATTGCCATAAACGCTTCAGTGTACTTCTTCGAACTATTGCTGGCACAGGTGAATTTCCAGGTTGCAGAAACAAATCTGGAGAATACCAAAAAGATCATGGCAATTGCAAAAGAGAAACTGGAGATTGGCAAGATGTCAAAAAATGAGATCCTGCAATTGCAGCTTGAACAATTAAAGGCCGAAAAGTCAATTGGTGTTTCAAGACGTGATATGGAAATAGCCATGCTGAATCTCAGGGCTTACACAGGTTTGAACAGCGTTAAAAATATCAGGCTTGCATTGCCTTCCAAAATAACCAATATGAATGTGAGTTCTGAAAAAGTACTTGCGGAAGCATTTGCGAATCGTTCTGATGCAATCGGGTTCATGCGCAGGATCGCGGAAGCAAAACGTGATCTTGTGAAGGCGAAGGCAGATAATGGTCTCAATGCGGCGCTCACGGCAAGACTCGGATATTCACAGGCAGGTGTATCAATTCCGAAAGCGTATCGTTCGCCACAGGAACAACAGGTGCTTCAGCTTGAATTTACCATACCTATCCTTGACTGGGGCCGCTCCAAATCAAGGACAAAAACCGCTGAAGCAAATCTCCGGCTTGCAGAGTATACCGTTGAGCAGGATCGGCAGAACTTCACCCAGGAAATCATTACCCAGGTAACACTTTATGATATGATGAAGGAACAGGTTGAACTGACCGCAAAAGCCGACAGCATTGCTTCTGAAAAATATAATATTGCGAGAGAAAGATATGTGCTTGGCAATCTCAGCATCACCGATCTTAGTATTGCATTCCAGGAAAAGGACCAGGGCAAAAGAGATTATGTTGCTGCCCTGCGTGATCTGTGGGGTGCGTTCTACCAGCTTCGTTTTCTTTCTCTGTATGACTTTGAAACAAATTTAAAAATCACCTACTAATTATTTTATATGATCGCATTACAAAATATCGAAAAGGTATATCGCACAGATACTGTGCAGACACAGGCGCTGAACCGGATCAGCCTCAATATTGATAAAAAGGAGTTTGTTTCCATCATGGGTCCTTCCGGATGCGGAAAGAGTACGCTGCTGAACATTATGGGTCTGCTTGACAGCCCTACAAGTGGCCAGGTAACCATTTCCCAACAGGATACAAAATCGCTGAACGATAAGGCGCTGGCCCGTTTCAGGAACAGGCAGATCGGGTTCATCTTCCAGAGTTATCATCTTATCAATGATCTGAATGTGGTTGATAATGTTGAACTGCCGCTTTTATATCGCAACACTTCAGCGAAAGAAAGAAGAGCACTTGCAACCAGCGCACTCGAAAAAGTGGGACTTGGAAACCGGCTGAGACATTTTCCAACGCAGCTATCCGGCGGTCAGAAGCAACGTGTTGCTATCGCCCGCGCCATAGTCGGAAAACCGGAGATCATTCTTGCGGATGAGCCAACAGGTAATCTTGATAGTGCCATGGGTAACGAAGTGATGAGTATACTCCTGAAACTGAATGCTGAAGACAACACAACTATCGTGATGGTCACGCATGATGAATCAATGGCAAGGAAAACACACAGGCTTGTTCGTCTCTTTGACGGAAGCCAGGTGCAATAACAATCAGTAATTCATAGAACCTTTATCATGCTTAAGAATTATTTCAAAATAGCCATTGCAGTTTTAAAACGCAGGAAGTTCTTCACGTTTATCAGCCTCTTCGGCATCAGTTTTACATTGACGATCCTGATCGTGCTGGCTGCATTTATCAACAACATTGCGAGGAACGACTATCCCGACCGAAAAAGGGACAGAAGTCTCTATATTCTGCTTGTTGATCAGCGCAATGAAAAGACAGGCGGTCGCAATTCCGGGCCCGCGAGTTTTTATATGCTTGATCAGTATGTTTCAAAAATGAAAATTCCTGAAAAGATAGCGATCGCATCTGTATTCAGCGCAACAAACACTTATGTAAACAACCGGAAACTAAGCATCAATGTAAAATATACCAATGATGCCTTCTGGGATGTAATGGAATTCGATTTTCTGGAAGGCAAGGCTTTTACTTCACAACAGATCAACAATGCAGAAAAAATTGCTGTGATCTCTGAAGATACACGTGATGATTATTTTGGAAAAGATGTATCAGCGGTTGGGAAGTATATCGAAACCGATAATGAAAAATACAGGGTGTGTGGTGTTGTGAAAGATGTGCCTATCACCATGATGTATGCTTATGGCAATATGTATCTTCCATACACTGTATCTAAACGTGATGTCAGGGAAAAGGGACTCACAAGTGATTATACCTGTGTACTTGTGGCTCGCTCCAAACAAGATCTGCCTGCAATGAAGGAAGAGTATCAGTCGATTCTTGCTAAAATCCCTATGAAAGGACAGGAATTCGACAAGATCTATTCACACGCAGATGATTTTGTCTCAAGTTATACAAGGATCATACTTGGAGATGGAATGAACTCGGGTGTATCCACGCTGATAATCGCGTTGACGGTATTTGCCGTTTTGTTCATGTTGCTGCCAACGCTCAATCTTATCAATATTAACACGAGCCGCATCATTGAAAGAAGTTCAGAGATCGGAGTGAGAAAAGCCTTTGGCGCTTCTTCAACAACACTGGTCTACCAGTTTATCACAGAGAACATTATCCTTACATTGATTGGTGGAGTGATCGGTTTGTTACTTTCTTTTGGAATACTCACCTGGATCAATGCAAGTGGGATGATCCCGAATATCAGCCTTTCAATTGATTTTTATGTATTGCTGCTCGGTATCGCCTGTTGTTTTGTATTTGGATTTATTTCTGGTGTGTATCCGGCCTGGCGCATGTCAAAGCTGAATGTGGTGACTGCTCTGAAAACCGTTTAGAAATTATAACTACTTCAAAATATTATATATGATCAGGCATTTATTTAAGATGATCTGGAATAAGAAAAAGCAGAACGCACTCATGCTTGTTGAGATGCTTGTTTCGTTCCTGGTTGTGTTTGCAGTGTTTTCGCTGCTGGTTTACAACTATCAGAATTACCGGAGACCGGTTGGTATCAACTATGAAAATGTATGGGTGATCAATTACAACAACTCAGATCTTGATCAGTCGCTCGATACCGTGTTAATGGTAAGGGAAGCAATTCGCAGGGAGGTACTTGCTTTACCTGGTGTTCAATCTGCTTCTTTTACCAGCAATAATCTTCCATTCTCAATGTCGCAAAACAACAATGGTCTTACGCATAACAAGAAATTTCTTGGTATGGTAAATCATTATACCAGCGATGATTTTTATGATGATGTACTTGGCTTTCCGGTCATCGAGGGGCGTTGGTTTACAAAGGCGGACCTCAGTTCCGGGAAATTTGAACCGGTGCTCATCAATGAATCTTTGAAGCAGGCAGCATTTGGTAGTGGCTCAGCCCTGGGTAAAACGCTCGGAGATCCTTCTCCTTCTGACAGGCCGAGACGCGTAATTGGTGTGATCGGAGATATCAAATACAAAGGAGATTACCAGGCACCGGAATATGCCATGTATATGAGGGCCGACACGGGTTCGTATCGTTGGTTGAGTCGTATCATGGTAAAGGTTTCACCCGATGCCGGCGCTGATCTGGAAAGTAAGATGTTTAAGCTGGTTGCAAATTCGCTGAAGAAGTCGAATGTTGAGATCGAGCATCTTTCGGAAAAACGTGTTTCAAGAAACAGTCTCGCGTTAGTACCAATGATCATATTATTGATAGTTGCCGGTTTCCTGATCATCAATGTTGCACTTGGACTGTTTGGTGTGCTTTGGTATAATATCAGCAGAAGAAAAGGAGAGATTGGTTTAAGAAGGGCAGTGGGTGCGAGCAGTAATGCCGTGTCGAAACAACTGGTGGGTGAGGCAGTGATGTTGAGTACACTGGCACTTCTGATTGGTTCATTTTTCGCGGTGCAGTTCCCATTGCTGAAATTGTTTGATCTTCCTGCAGATGTTTATGGATATGCATGGTTCTACGCTGTTCTTTTTATTTACCTGCTGGTACTGATCTGTGCATTTTACCCTGGAAAACAGGCGGCTGCCATTCATCCCGCAGTTGCACTTCATGAAGAATAATTTTGCTAATATTGCCCGCATATGATCCTGATCATCGATGATGATATTGCTGTCCGCACCTCGCTCGAACTGTTGCTGAACGACAATGGTTTTGAAACCCTCACTGCCGGAACCGCAGAAGATGCAATGAAGGTTGTAAGTAATGAAGAGCTTTCACTGATCGTACTTGATCTGAATTTCTCTATTGAAACATCCGGCCGGGAAGGAATGCAATTACTTACAGACATCAGGAAAGCTGATGTCAACGCACCTGTTGTGCTTATCACAGGTTGGGGTAGCATTGATCTTGCCGTTGAAGGTATGCGGCTCGGTGCAAGTGACTTTATCACGAAGCCGTGGAGCAATGATCATTTGTTACAATCCGTCCGCACACATATCAAATTAAAGGAACAGCCGCGCACAACGAGTTCTCGTAAGGATCTTGATAGTCTGTATGATCTGAAACAGATAGTTGGTGCGGATGAAAAGATGCTTGAGTTGCTGGAAACTGCCGGAAGGGTAGCATCCACCGATGCTTCGGTATTGATCATGGGTGAATCTGGTACCGGCAAGGAGCTGATCGCTGAAGCTATTCATCGAAACAGCGGGCGAGCTGCAAAACCTTTTGTGAAGGTTAACCTTGGCGGGATTTCTACATCTTTATTTGAAAGCGAAATGTTTGGTCATGTGCGTGGTGCATTCACCGACGCAAGAACTGACCGTGTTGGCAGATTTGAACTTGCCAACAAAGGCACGATCTTTCTTGATGAAATTGGCGATCTTGATCCCGCGAGCCAGGTAAAACTATTACGTGTTCTGCAGGATCGTACATTTGAAGTACTGGGCAGCAGTCGTACCAAAACTGTTGATGTAAGGGTGGTAAGCGCCACTAACCGCGCTTTGCAGGAGATGGTTGCAAAAGGTTCATTCAGAGAAGATCTTTTATACCGTATCAATCTTATAACATTACATGTTCCGCCATTGCGTGAGCGCCCTTCCGATATACCTGCATTGGTTAACTTCTTTGCAGATAATCTGAAGGTGATCTATAACAGGCCAAATCTTTCGCTTAAACCTGAGGTTCATAAATGGCTGAGGAAACTGAACCTGCCCGGTAATATCAGGCAGTTGAAAAACCTTGTGGAAAGAACGGTGCTCGTATGTCGCAATGATGAACTGACAATCGCTGATTTTGAAAAACATCTTGAACTTTCTCCGGGAAAAAACGGTTCAGTTCAATTACCCGACGTAGGTTCACTCACGCTTGAACAGCTTGAAGTGATGATGATCAGGAAGGCGCTGGAGTTTCATAAACGCAAAGTATCACGAGCCGCAGCGTCATTGGGATTAACAAGAAGCGCGCTGTACCGGCGTCTCGAAAAATATGGTATTCCATACGATGAAGATTCAGACTAAATATATATGTTTCGTTGTTGTTGTTCATGCGGCCGCGCTGGTTCTTTCATTTTTTGTGTTCCAGGAAAGAAAGTGGTTGTTTCTTGTTGCTGAGATTATCATCCTGTTTTCTGTATTGCTTAGCTGGCAGATCTATCGCGAACTCATAAAGCCTTTGCAGCTACTTGTGCAGGGCGCTGATGCTATTGAATCAAGAGATTTCAACATCAAGTTTGTCCAGACTGGTACTCCTGAAATGGATAAACTGATTGGTGTCTATAATCTCATGATCGATCAGTTGCGCGATGAACGCACCAGGCAGGAAGAACAACATTATTTTCTTGAAAAGCTGATCCAGACTTCACCCACAGGAATTCTTATTCTTGATTTTGATGGAAAGATCCACCAGGTGAACCCGATGGCGCTCGGGTTATTAGGTTATGAAGAAGCAGACGTAAAGGGTAAAATGATCGAAGCCATTGATCATCCGATCATGGTAAAAGTACAGCAGTTGGCGCCCGGAACCTCAGGAACCATCAACAACGGCGCAACAGCCACGTTTAAAATTCACAAAGCCCATTTTATTGATCATGGTTTTCCGCGCCATTTTATTTTGATAGAAGTATTGACCACTGAAATCCTTGAAGCAGAAAAGAACGCTTATGGAAAGGTGATCAGAATGATGGCGCATGAAGTGAATAATACTATTGGTCCTGTCAATTCAATCATGGAATCTGCGGCAAAAAGATTTGTAAATGATCCTGAATCTGCATCCATTTTTGAAGCCGTACAGATCGCGATCAACAGGAACAATAACCTGAATCATTTCATGCGAAACTTTGCTGACCTGGTTCGCATTCCTTCTCCTTCAAAAACCCTGATCAATTTGAATGAGGTATTGTTAAATACAAGTAAACTAATGGAAAACAGGAGTACCGGTAAAAGTATCAGCTTTAAATATCTATTGTCTGATAATCCATTCATGATCTCAGCAGATCAGCAGCAACTCGAACAGGTATTTATCAATGTGTTGAAAAATGCAATGGAAGCGATCGACCATACGGGTGAAATTGTTGTCGCTTCAGATTCGGCGCGACGCAGAATTGTCATCTCTGACAATGGAAAAGGAATATCGCTGGAGTTATCTTCCCAATTATTCAAACCATTTTTCAGTACAAAAAAAGATGGGCAGGGGATAGGTCTCACCCTGATCAGGGAAGTATTGTTTAACCATGGCTTCGACTTCTCTCTTAAAACCATAAAACCCGGAAAAACAGAATTTGCAGTAGAGTTTAAAAACTAACTCCTCTCCGCTATAAAGCGAAGAGGAGTGTGGCCATTTATATTCCTTCCGGATGAAAGACTTCATG
>JBEVNF010000154.1:0-3852 GCA_040508255.1 Flavitalea sp. | reverse complement strand
CACGGTACGCCTGGTTTGTACCGTTAAATGGAGACATGAAATATTGCCTGGTTACACACCCGGATATAGTGAAAACGGTCAATAAAAGGAGCAGGATAGATCCAGGGTTAATTTTTCTCATACTAAAGCGGGGACAGCAGGAATTGGTTTAACGTTGCAAAGGGTTGATTTTGAATGTTCCCATCGCTTTGAAAAATATCAATAACTTTAAATACTTATCGTGGCTAAAATAAACACTAACGGTGTGAAAATCAACAACAATCAAAGAAAAAAACCGTTAGTGTGCTTTAGGGAAAATAAGCGTTGATCGTAAACTCAAATACCAAAAAAACTAACCTGTTAATCGGGAGACTGTTATTGCTGTGCCTGTTGCTTGGCGCGGCTTACGGCTCTGTATTCTCCCAGGCTCCGGTAACGCGTCAACCGCTTTCAAATCTGCGTAAGAAATGGGTGCCGCTAAAAAACTCAGACACACTACTGATAGATAGCATGAGCATCATCGGAAACACCGTAAAAGTGCTTGCTGTTCCGGATTCGACTTATACCGTCGACATGATCAACGGATCACTTATCTGGAAAAGAAGACCAGCGCTTGATTCAGTTTGGGTTACCTACCGCGTGCTTCCCGGACGCATGAACGCAGTCACAAAAAGGATCACCTACGACAGTGTGATGAACAACTTCATCGGCAAAACCTATGTTCCGAATTACACCGGGATCGGTCAGTCTGAAAATTTCTTCGATTTCGGCAATATCAATTACAGCGGAAGTTTCGGCCGCGGAATTTCATTTGGGAACAGCCAGGATGCTGTTGTTACTTCAAATCTGAACCTTCAGCTGAACGGATTTCTGGCGGATAGTATAGAAATAGTGGCAGCCATCACTGACAACAATATCCCGATCCAGCCCGATGGAACAACACAACAACTCAACGAGTTTGACCGAATCTTTTTACAATTCAGAAAAAAGACCTGGTCTTTAAGTCTTGGCGATATCGATATCAGGCAGAACGAATCTTATTTCCTAAGTTTTTATAAAAGATTGCAGGGGATAGCATTTGAAACAAACACAGCGATCAGTCCCACGGTCAACAACAAAACCATGGTAAGCGGATCGATTGCAAAAGGAAAGTTCACAAGAAATATCCTTCCCGCGCTGGAAGGCAACCAGGGTCCATACCGTTTACAGGGTGCAAACAACGAGTTCTTTTTTGTGATCCTTGCAAACACAGAACGTGTTTACATCGATGGCGTGCTGATGCAGCGAGGTGAGGACCAGGATTACGTGATCAACTATAACACTGCAGAGATCACGTTCACGCCACGTAACATGATCACAAAGGATAAGCGGATCCAGGTTGAGTTTGAATACTCTGACAGGAACTATCTGAATGCAAATCTTTATGCGTACAACGAAACCAACTTCAACGAAAAGGTAAAACTCCGTGTAAGCGCCTTCAGTAATTCTGATTCAAAAAACTCACCCATCAACCAGACGGTTGATGCACCTCAAAAAACATTTTTGAATAACATTGGCGACAGCATCAACCGCGCATTTTTTCCAAGTGCCATACTGGATACTTTTGTTGCCGGGTCCATCATGTATAAAAAGGTTGATACGATACTTGCAAATGGACAGTCTGACACAGCTTTTGTTTTTTCAACAAATCCTGATAGCGCCAGGTACCAGTTATCTTTCATAGATGTAGGTCCCGGGAACGGCGATTACATACCAGACTTCAATGGAGCGAATGGTAAGGTATATCGCTGGATCGCACCTGTTGGCGGTGTGCGGCAGGGAAATTTTCTTCCGGCAGTTTATCTCGTTACACCCAAAAAGCAACAGGTTTTTTCGATGGGCATTGATTACAACCTTTCGAAAAATACCGTGATCACTTCCGAAGCCGCAATGAGTGTTTATGATGTGAATACTTTTGCTTCAAAAGACAAATCCAACGATCAGGGTTATGCGGCAAAGATCGGTATCAAAAACAATAAGATGCTGAGGGAGTCGAACGGCTTAAATCTCCAGACTGTGCTGGGCTATGAATATGTTGATTCAAGATTTAAACCCCTGGAGCGTTTGAGGAATGTGGAATTCACGCGTGACTGGGGTTTACCCCTTGTTGTGCAGGCTGCGGATGAAACCATTGTGAATGCATCCACACAGTTAGGCGATCGTAAAGGCAATTACCTTAAATACCAGTTCACAACTTATAACCGGGGCAAACAGTTCACAGGTATCAGGAACAGCCTGTTCCAGTACCAGGATATCAGGGGATGGAAACTGAATAATCAATTGAATTATTCAAACATCAATTCAAGTACTGACCAGGGTTATTTTTTGCGGCCAACTTTTGATGTTTCAAGGAAATTTCCTGCGTTGAAAAACTATTCAATTGCATTTAACTATGCACTCGAACACAATGAACTCCGGAATAAGAATGCTGATACCGTTACCGCAACCAGCTTCTCATTTTATACATTTAAAACTACTGTCAGATCGAACGAGGCGAAACCAAATAAATGGAGCATTGCTTATTTCACAAGAACAGATCAGTATCCATTTGGAAAAGATCTTGCACGTTCTGACAGAAGCCAGAACGTAAATCTTACCGCCGAGATTTTACAGAATGAACATCATCAGTTCAGATTCACCGGTACCTATCGCAACCTGAAAATTCTGAACAGTGCCATAACAACACAGCGACCCGATAACAGTTTGCTTGGCAGGGCTGAATACCAGGTGAATGAGTTCAAAGGATTGCTGACAGGTAATTTATTGTACGAACTGGGAGCAGGGCAGGAACAGAAACGTGATTTTGCTTACCTGGAAGTGCCGGCCGGGCAGGGTGAGTTTACATGGATAGATTATAACCAGGATGGAATACAACAGCTGAATGAGTTTGAGGTTGCATTGTTCCAGGACCAGGCAAAGTATATCAGGATCTTCACGCCATCCAATGATTTTGTAAAGGCGAGCTACAATACATTTAACTACAGTATATCGCTGAACCCGCGGGCAGCTATCAATAAATCGACGGCGAATGGCATGGGAAGATTTGTTTCGCGGATCAATCTTCAGTCTTCACTCCAGATCAGTAAAAAAGAGGTTTCAGATGGCCTTGTGCAGTTCAATCCGTTCAGGGCGCCGTTGAATGATACTTCTCTGATCACTCTGAATTCATCCTTTATCAACACTTTTTCATTCAATCGTTTCAGTTCAAAATGGGGTATTGATCTTAACAATGCGGTCACCTCCAACAAATCGTTGCTGACTTATGGTTATGAAAGCAGGATGGTCAATAACTGGAGCCTCAAAGGCAGGGTGAACATCACAAGGAATTTCTTATTCGATGTTACCGGGCAGCAGGGAGTAAATGAACTGATCACAACAAACTCAAAATTTGGCAGCCGTAACTATAATATCGATATCTATGCTGTAGAACCAAGACTCAGCTATACCCGTGGCGCAAACATGCGTGTAATTGTAGGTTACAGGATGAGTGACAAACAAAACAAGGGAGAGGGTGGTGAGCAGGCTCTTTCGAGTGCTTTCAATGGTGAACTGAAATACAATATTCTTCAGAGTACCTCTATACAAACAAAGTTTACATACAACAACATTACGTTTTCCGGAAAGGATCCTTCAGGATTGAGTACGAACAGTCCTGCGGCTTATATTATGCTGGACGGATTGTTGCCAGGCAAGAATTTTCTCTGGAATGTTGAGCTCTCAAAACGCTTGAACAATAATCTTGAAATCAATATTCAGTATGAGGGAAGAAAGCCTGGCGAAGCAAGAACGGTTCATGTAGGAAGAGCATCTATCCGCGCACTCCTTTGATGAACT
>JBEVNF010000073.1:0-4864 GCA_040508255.1 Flavitalea sp. | reverse complement strand
TCGAACTTCTGGCTTTTTACAACCTTGTTCTTTTCATTCTTGATGTCTTCGATCTTTTTTTCAAGATCGAGGATCTCCTGCGGAACATTGATGTTCTTCAGGTGAACCCTTGCACCAACTTCATCCAGTACGTCGATCGCCTTGTCTGGCAATAAACGATCTGTGATATAACGATCGCTCAATTTCACACAAGCCTCAATTGCATCGTTGCTGTATGTTACGTTGTGGTAATCTTCGTATTTGGATTTGATGTTGTTGAGGATCTGAATTGTTTCATCAACACTTGGTGGTTCGATGATCACTTTTTGAAAACGACGATCAAGTGCACCATCTTTTTCAATGTACATACGATACTCATCCAAAGTTGAAGCACCAATGCATTGGAGTTCTCCACGTGCAAGAGCCGGCTTGAAGATGTTTGATGCATCAAGAGAGCCACTTGCTCCACCTGCGCCAACGATAGTATGAATTTCATCAATGAAGAGGATCACATCTCTGTTCTTCTCCAGTTCATTCATGATCGCTTTCATTCTTTCTTCAAACTGACCACGGTATTTTGTGCCTGCAACAAGAGCGGCAAGATCGAGAGAGATAACTCTTTTATCGAATAGTACTCTTGAAACCTTGCGTTGAACAATTCTTAATGCAAGACCTTCAACGATGGCTGTTTTACCAACACCTGGTTCACCGATAAGAATCGGGTTATTTTTCTTACGGCGTGAAAGGATTTGTGATACTCTCTCAATTTCCTGTTCACGACCAACGATAGGATCAAGTGATCCGTTTTCTGCGAGGCGTGTAATATCACGTCCGAAATTGTCTAATACTGGTGTCTTGCTTTTTGCGTTTCCGGCCGAGCGTGATTTCTGTTGCGAATACTTTTTCTCTTCATCAAAATCATCTTCATTCTCGTCTGCGTATTCACTACGGATGTCGTTGCTTTTCACCACACCCAACTCGTTTCTGAATAAATCGTAATCCACGTCGAATTGATTTAAAATTTGAGTAGCAATGTTTTCTTTATTCTTCAGGATGGACAGCATAAGATGTTCAGTTTCTACGGTAGGACTCTTCAAAGCCTTCGCTTCAAGTACCGTGACCCTGATTACTTTTTCTGCCTGCTTTGTTAAAGGAAGACTATTAATGTTGGCGATGTTCTTACCGGTTTTATCTTTCACTGCAAGCTCAACTTCTTTACGCAGTTCGTAAAGATCTACGTTGAAACTTTTTAAGATCCGGACAGCAGTGTTATCACCTTCCCGGATTAATCCCAGCAACAAATGTTCTGTACCGATAAAATCGTTCCCCAGCCGTAATGCCTCCTCCCTGCTAAATGAAATGATCTCCTTGACCTGGGCTGAAAAATTGTTGTCCATTTTTCTAATTTGTTGTGAATGATACAATAATAACGAATATTTTTGACTAAAGTTACCACCGTCAAAATATTAACGACGGTAATTTCAATTAGTTGTATGCAAGTCAAAATTGATACCAGAGAGAAATTCCATGTCATTACGATCATTGAACCAGATCTTGCTGCAAATATGACAGCAGAACTGGAAGAGTGCCTGCTGCCTTTTGTTGAAAGGGAGACAAGGAATGTGGTGCTGAATCTGGAAGACATCGAAAACATTGATAGTGCTGCTGCCGAGGCTTTATTAAAAATTCAGCAGCATTTTTATGACCAGCAAAGTTCGTTCGTGATCTGCAATCTCAGCAAGGAAGCAACTGCATCACTGGATGATGAAGAAGTGCTGGAACAACTTAACATGACACCCACTGAAAGTGAGGCCTGGGACATAGTTCAGATGGAAGAGATCGAACGTGAACTGATGGGTGGAGATCCTTTATGATGAAGTTTGCAGTTATAGTTGCGGGTGGTTCCGGACAGCGTATGGGAAGCGCAACACCGAAGCAATTTTTAATACTTTCGGGCAAGCCTGTTTTATGGTATACTCTTAGGGCATTTCTGAATGCATATGATGATCTCAGGGCGATCCTTGTGTTGCCGGCAGCTCATCTGCCAACCGGTCAGGAAATTGTGAATTCACTCGAAGGTTATGAGAGAGTCACCCTATGCGAGGGTGGCGATACCAGATTTCAATCTGTTAAGAATGGCTTAAAACATGTGCCCGAAAACGCAATTGTTTTTGTACATGATGGTGTTCGCTGTCTCGTATCCGAAACGTTGATCAGACGATGTTATGACGCAACGCTCATTCACGGAAACGCAGTACCGGCAATAGTTCCGGCTGACAGCATCAGGCTCGACAAGGATGGTTCAAACAGTGTACTCGACAGGAACTTTGTACGCCTGATTCAAACTCCTCAAACTTTCAAAATAGAAACAATAAGGCAGGCTTTCGAACAGGAATACAATGATTCATTTTCGGATGAGGCCACTGTACTTGAGCGTTCAGGCGGCAGCATTTTTCTTGTTGACGGAGAGCGGACAAATCTGAAGATCACCCACCCGGTTGACCTCTTGTTTGCAGCGCAAATAATTAATTCAAAACCTCAAAACAATTCCGGGATCTGATTGTTTTGCAATGAACCGATTCAAACAGATATTTTCCAAATTGCTATTCTGCATAAAGATCTGTGCCGATATTTCTTCGTTGACAAAACTCATCAGCAATTCGAAAAAATACGATCGTTATCAACGTGAGACTGATCACTCCAAAAACAAACAGGCATCTTCTTTTAAACAGGACCCCGCAGTCATTTATCGACTGAAAACTGATCAGGTCAGGACCGTACATATGCGAACATTCAGTGGTGATCTGCAAATGTTCTACGAAGTATTTTTTGAGAATGCCTATGCTATTGCTCCTGCAGAAAACAAACATCCGTTAACTATCATCGATGCAGGCAGCAATATTGGTTTATCCGCTCTGTTCTTTCTGAGCGAATATGAAATTGCAAAGATGATCTGCATAGAACCTGATCCTGCAAATCTTAAATTACTGCAAAGAAATCTGGCTGATGAAATTGCATCCCGGAAAGTCAAAATAATTGATGCCGCGCTATGCAACAATGAAGGTTCAGCACCATGGCATCAAAGCAGCCGGTCTTATAACAGCAGGATGGAATCAGAAAAGAATTCAAACATCAGGGTCAGAACCATTTCATTGAATACAATGATAAAATCTGAGAACATTCATTCCATTGATCTCATCAAAATGGATATCGAGGGAGCGGAGCGATATGTTTTCGAAGATGATATTTCGTGGCTGAATATCACGCGGAACTTCGTAATTGAAATTCACCGTGATGAAGAGATCAAAACTATTCCGGAAACATTGCAAAGAATTGGATTTACGGTAACGAAGCTTGATAGTCTTTACTCAACAGTATTTTTTGCAACAAGAAATTAGTCAGCAACGATCTCATCTTGTTTTCCTGAATCCATCTTTGATCTCTTTGATCTTCCTTAACATGAACGGAAGATTGTTCCATTGCAGAAAATAATAAGGCTGATCTATCGCCCCAAAGTTCCGGTAAAAAGCCGCAATGCCGGGAACATCAGATCCCTCGAAATCCAACAGGAGATCACTTCCGGCAAACTCCCTGATGACCTGATCCATGAGATAATGATTTGCCTTTGCAGCTCTTCCTGCCAGCGATACCCATGACTGCAAAAGATATAAACGATTTTGCTTCCGGGGCATTAGTGCCGTTGCAACCAGATGACCATGTTCATTTGTTATACCCCTGATCACAAGTTGAAAATCAGAACCCGGGTTTCTGCACAATTCTGCAAAATTGGAATATTCAGCCGGCGTTACGGCAGGAAGTTTTGAGGAATATTCCTGTTGAAAGTTTTTCAAACATACTTCAGCAGAAACATCTCTTGTATAGACTAAATTCGTTCTGGAAGAAAGCTTCAGGTTATTTTTCAAATCTCTTGTAAACGAAGCTGACAGCAGGTCATAGCCCGGAGAAAGGTCAAGAATAAAATTGCTCCGTACAGATAGCCACCTGATCGAGTTACCAGAATTCAGGTGTATTTCAGCGAAAGCAAATTCATCTTTCGCAATATTGATAAACTGGTTTACAATTTCCGGCGTAACTGTATTTGCAGAAAATATTCCGAGCTGCTGTACAAATGTTGGCTGATAAAGATAGGCTACGCCCCATTTCCTTCTGGAGACCAATGGCATAACATATTCGTAATTATCTTCCCTGGACACTGCAAGCAAATCCCATCCCTGACTCATACGATCAAGATAAAAGGACCAGGCATAGATCAATGTATTTGCCGCGCCAGCTACACAACGATCGTATGCTACCCTATCGATATCAGCGTTACGGATGAATTTTATTTCGGATTCATTAATCACATCAGCAGGTTTAAAAAGCGTGACTTACGAACACCTATCCTATGAATATCGATACTGAAAGAGATCTTACGCAGGAACTTGTTTTCTTCAGGAACAGTCTTCAGGTTATCACTGAAGATCTTACTGTAAAATACAGGCGCATAAATATTCAGGGCTTTGTTAAACAAAGAAAGTTGCAGCCCCCCCACGTACATAAACCGGGCAACATTAGCATCCTGCTCCCATGCACCTGCATAAGTTCCGATATCAAAAAAGATCCTGAGTGGTATCTGTTCAGGGAACACAGCGGAAGGCAGATTCGTTGTAAGATTCAGAGAAGAAACCCAGTTATCCGAACGACCCTGAAGATCCTGGAACAGATCGGTTCTGATCTTGAGTCCACCATCACGCATCATGATCTGTTGTGAAGGGAGACCAGAAGATTCATTACGACCAATAAAATAATTGCTGTAGGTATAATCTTCATTACCACGAACCGCTGTCAACTTAGGTTGATATGCGAATGTGCTGAATTGTTTTGA
>JBEVNF010000115.1:0-3578 GCA_040508255.1 Flavitalea sp. | reverse complement strand
TATTCCACTTACATATTTGACCCGCAACACGCTTTTTAGGTGGTCTGAAACGGGCATCGCATGAGTATTTTTTAATGAATGTATAGGTAAACCCCTAAGTGGTTAAAATAGCAAAGCCGGGAAAACGCTGGTTTGTCATTTTTTTCGAGATTTGTATAAGTATTTACACTAAGGATTGCGTCGTTTCAAGGGTAAGCGTCTCTCCGGGCCTGTAAAAAAAGTAGCGAATCCAATCATTTGAAGCATTCAAACCATCCTACACCAAGGGTTGCAGTCAACCAGTTGTCCTACCGGAAGGAGAGTGACATACATGGATCTGACCACCACATCGAAAACCTTGTGAAGTGGGCTGCTACGCTCAATGATAACTCCCAGCAGGCCTTTTGCCTTGTCGACGCAGGATCGCTGTCGCTGGTATACAGAAACCCGGCGTTTCTTGAATTATCTGACAGCAATTTTAAGAACCAGGCAGCGCATCTTAAAGAGATCATTTCAACCCAATCATATCCCAGGGTAACCCATGCATTTCACGATCTGTCGGGCGACTCGATCAAACTTCAGAATATATTCCTGAAGCAGGATACCACACGTCCAGTTGAGATTGTGATCAACCCGGTGCCTGTGGCACAGGGCTTCTATTCCATCACTGTAAATATGCCTGTTCAGCGTGATACATTCATCACCGAGAAAAAGCTCTTAAGTGCAGTTTTGCGCTTGCCCGGTAAGCTGATCTGTGCATCTACAGCAGATGGTATATACAAAATGGTGAACAGCAGCTTTGCGGAATGCCTGAAGTATCAACCAGAGGAAATGGTCGGGAAGCATTTTATCGAATTTGTATATGGTCCTGATAAAGAGAAAACTGTTGAGTATCATACAAATCATCTCCTGAAAATGTACACCTGCAACGGTTTTGAGAACCGGTATCTCGCAAAGAATGGAGAGATAAAATGGTTTTCATGGTCCGCAACATATATTGAAGAAGACAAACTTATTATCGCATCCCCGGCTGATATCACCTTTAAGAAAAGAGTTGAAGAAAAGCTTACATCAAAAACCGAAGAACTCAATAATGTAGTTTCTTCTCTTGATGATGTTGTTTTTGAATACGATCAGGATGGCAACTTCAAGAAGCTTTGGTGTAATAACGAATCGATATTGCAGCTGATGCCACCTGATTATGTGGGCAAGTCCATGCATGAAGCGTATCAGTCATTGCCTGAACTGACAGGTAATTTTATACATGACTTTGAAAGCGCAATAGCAAACAATGAGATCTTCTACCGTGATTTTTCTTTGAGTTTTGGTAATGAGATTTACTGGCTCAATTCGAAGATCACACCGATGTTTCATGCTGATGGCAGTGCGAGGGGATTCAGTCAAAGGATCACTGATATCTCAGAAAAAAAGAAAGTTGAGATAGCCATCAGCGAAAAGAATTTTGAACTTAAATCAGCTCACCGCGAACTGCGTGAGATCATTGAAAATACTTCAGAGATCATCTTCAAACTTGATCTTGATGACACGATCATTTTTGTTTCTCCTGAATTTGAAAGATCGATAGGGTTTCCGGGTTCTGAAGTTGTGGGCACGCATATATCGAAGATCGTTCATCCCGATGACCGTGAAAGATTCGAGAATGAGCTGATGCTTGCAAGATCAACAGGTAAATCAACCACGCATAATATATTCCGTGCAATGAACCGTAATGGTTCTGACCGTTGGTTCAATACAAGCGCTAAGTTTGTGCGTGATACCAATGGTGAAAGCTTTATTGGGATCGTATTTGCACAGGATATCACAGATCTTAAGGTAACGATGGATTCGCTTTCGGCTTCGGAAGAACGTTACAGATCAGTTGTAAACGCGCTTGGTGAGGGTGTTATCATGCACGATGATCAGGGTGGAGTGATAGCGTGTAACAAAGCCGCAGAATTCATTTTTGATCTTGATGAAAATGAAAGCATAACTGACAATCTTCGTCGTGTGAACGTAGACGTTATACATGAGAACGGCGAGCGGTTCAGAATGGATGATTTTCCTGCTACCATAACACTGGCAACCGGTATGCCTGTGAAAGATGTGGTAATGGGAATACGTAAAAGAAACGGTGAACGCACCTGGCTCAGTCTTAACACCGAGCCGGTTTACTATACTTCAGATGATGGTCCTCCGGATGCAGTAGTAACATCCTTGTATGATATCACCTCAAAAAAACTTGCGGAAGAGAATCTTGAACAGAACCGCCAAAAGGTGCTGGAATATTCAAAACGTATCACTGCGATCCTTGACAGTATTACTGACGCATTTATCGCTGTTGATAATAATTTCCGGATCACTTTATGGAACAAAGTGATAGAGAACATTACAGGTATATCCGGAACCTATGCGGTTGGACGGAAGCTTGGTGAATTGCAGAGTTATCTGCTGAACCTGCTGGTTTATGATAACTGTCAGAAGTCGATGCAACAGCAGAATACCGCCAATTTCGAAGTGTTTGTTTCCGAGCTGGCCAAATGGTTTGAGATCAATATGTACCCAACCGGTGAGGGCTTGTTTATCAATTTCCGCGATATCACAATGCGGAAGCAGCAGGAAACATTGCTCGCGCTTGAAAAAGGAGTACTTGAATATAATGCAACACCTGTTGCCTCATTGAAGTCAACCGTCGACTATTTTATTGAAGGTCTTGAACACATCTTTCCTGGTATGTACTGCAGCGTGCTGACGCTTGATGAGGATGGGCGAACCATGCGGCATCTGTCAGCGCCAAGTCTGCCAAAGGAATATACTGACCAGATCAACGGGCTACCGATCGGTCCTAGTATCGGAACCTGCGGTACGGCGATGTACACAAAAACAAGAGTTATTGTTACTGATATAAGAACAGATTATCTCTGGGCAAACTATCGCGATCTGGCGGCAAAATTCAATCTTGTTTCCTGCTGGTCGTTCCCGATCAAGAATGCAGAGAACGAAGTTCTGGCAACCATAGCTGCATATTTTCCGCAGCCAAAAGTGCCAACGGATTATCAGCTTGCAATGTTTGACCGGGTGCAGAATTTGCTGAAGGTTATTATAGAAAACAAGCGTGCAGATTCAAGGATCAGGATGAGTAATGAACGTTACCTGCTTGCGACGAGAGCAACCAATGATGCTATATGGGATTACGATCTTTTCTCAAACACTATCGTACACGGGGATGCATATGCGAGTATTTTTGGATATAAGTCGGGCAAGAAAAATGACCCCGATGGAAACTGGGTTCCGAAGATACATCCTGACGATCGTGAACGCACAGTAAAGAGTTTTGATGAATTTGTGAAAGGTAATACCAATAACAACTGGGAAGCTGAATACCGCTATCAGCGTGCGGATGGGGAATATGTGATCGTGAACGACCGTGGGTTCCTCATTTATAATCAACAAGGAAAAATTGCAAGAGTTGTTGGTTCCATGCAGGATGTTACGGAAAAAAAGCAGCTCGAGCGCCAGATCCTGAAGACCGAGCTTGACAAACAAAAGCTGGTTGCGCAAGCCGTAGTTGATGCACAGGAAAAAGAAAGAGCAGAGATTGG
>JBEVNF010000017.1:0-3442 GCA_040508255.1 Flavitalea sp. | reverse complement strand
CCATCAAGACTCTTTTCAATCTCAAATCTGTCAGTATTTGTTTCGCTTACTGTAGCCCAGTTTAAAACGATTGATTCAGCAACACTTTTTGCAGTGAAAGCTGCAAGCTTAGTCGGGAGTACCAGGTCAACATTCAGGGCGCTTGTGTTATAAGCAACAAATGCAACATCACTCTCGCCACTAAGGTTGATACGGAAATACGCGATCTGGCTGATATTGCCTGCATTGATACCAAACACACTGAAATCACCTGTCCACAAACGAAGACCTCTTTCTGTTTTTGTAAAACCAGTTGAAAGACTCATTGGATTCTGGCTCGCTTCGTAGAAGTCTGCAACCCAGTTTCCAACAGATGGAATATTGTTAAGTCTGATATCAATCGGGTTTCCTACACGGTTACCATTAATGTCAGCAAATTCGTAGCTATCGAAAGTATTACCTGAAGGGTCTGCAGCCTGGGTGATTACAACATCAGGAACTCCGTCATTGATCGCAGTGATCTTTACATTATTCACCGAAAACAACAACTGGCCAACCGGAAGATTCGCAACACAAGTACCGAGATCAAGACCGTTCAGACCATCTGTAAGGTATAAAGGGATGTTGTTTACCGGTGAAGGGTTGCTCTTACCATTTGTTACGCCGTCGTATTTTTCACCAAGACCAATTTTAGTATTTGAGGTAATTGCTCCCGTTACTGATTTTACAGGAAGTGCGCGGTAATCGCCAGGATAATAAGTGTCACCTTTTGCAGAAAGCGCAGCATCATTTACACCGGTAGAAAATCTTACACCATTGTGAGTGAAAGCAAGCAGGTTATGACTATTGTCTGGTTTTACAGGGTTGATGTTTGTAGCGCCCGATTTCCAGTAACCATTGAAATCAGTAATGATCTCAGTGATACGGTACTGGTTCTGACCATTTGAAACAAGCGACAATAACAAAAGCGCCAGAACGATCAAAGGAAACAGACTAGCCATAAGGAATTGTCTGATTCTTAAAGATGACTGCTGAGCAGTTGCTTCATTTTCGTGGTTAAGGTGATTGTTTGCTTGTTTCATTTTGTACAGATTAAAGGGCGATTACAGATGCCTGTTAGATTACAATGCCTGTGCCTGTTATTAACCTGTTAACAACCAATGAAATGGAATAAAGGGCCAGTGAATTTTTTCCAATCCTGGGATAACTTATTCCAAAATTGGGAAGCGTTCCCGGCTACATTAAAAAAGGCGGCAAATTTTGCCGCCTTTCAAGGTTTGTTTTCCAGAGCCTATTGACCGGTAAGCTTTGCCCCGGCCCGCTTTGATTAGCCAGGTTATTTTGCAGGACTAACCTTCCAGATCGTATTACTTGCATCGTCGCTTACCAATAAAGATCCCTCTTCAAGAACTGCAAGTCCCACAGGGCGGCCATACACATCTTCACCTGATCCTTCCGGAAAAAATCCAGTAAGAAAATCCTCCGGGCCACCGGACGGTTTTCCATTTTTGAAGGGGACAAAAATAACCTTATAACCGGTAAACTGTGAACGGTTCCATGAACCGTGCTGACTCACAAAAGCACCGTTCTGATATTTTGCAGGGAATGCTTTCTGGTTGTAGAATTTTATTCCGAGTGAAGCGGTATGATTTCCAACCGGCACATCTGGTTTGATTGCCTTGCTTACCAGATCCTTGTTCATTTTTTCTTTCATACGCGGATCTTCGTGCTGACCATAGTAGGAAAACGGCCAGCCATAAAAGGCACCTTCCTTCACACTCGTAATATAATCAGGAACAAGATCGTCACCCAGTCCATCGCGTTCGTTGACCGCGGTCCATAGTACTCCTGATCCCGGTGCCCAATCCATACCGACCGGATTTCTTAATCCGGCAGCAAACACTTTTTCGCCCGAGCCATCAGGATTTACTTCAAGGATATTGGCACGACGGATCTCGTTATCCAACCCGTGTTCAGCAACATTGCTACCAGATCCTACTGAAATATAAAGTTTGGTTCCGTTGGCATTTGCAATCACATTTCTCGTCCAGTGATTGTTGTAGCCACCGGCGGGAAGCGTAACGATTTTTTTGCCTGCAGAATTTATATTTGTCGCCGCAGGATCATAAGGGAACTCAAATAATCCATCAGTACATCCAACAAAAAATTTATTGTTTAACGTGAGCATGCCAAACGGTTGATTAAGATTTTGCAGGTAAACAAACCGCTGCTCGGGAACTCCATTTTTATCAGCATCACGGAACAATGTGATCCTGTTCGCACTGGAGCCCATGTTCTGTGATTTTGCTTTTCCGGAAAGTTCGGCTGCAACTTTTTTTGCGCCTTTTACGACAGTGGCAGACTCGGCAACAAATATATCGCCGTTTGGTGCAACATAGATCCAGCGAGGGTTCTCGAGACTGTCTGCGAACTTTGATACCGTGAATCCCTGTGGAGCAATGGGCGTCTTTCCATCTTTCCAACCAATTACTTTGCTGAAATGATTTACTGATTTTGTCTCAAATGGCGGAGGAAGGGTAGTGGTGTCTTTGTATTCTGCATTAGCTGCAGTCGCAGACGATGTAGCTGTCGTGTCTTTGATCGTTTCCTTTTCTTTGTTACTGATATCGCCGCAGGCAAATAAGATTGCGGTTGAAAAAATTAGTAATGTTTGTTTCATCTTTTGTATATGTGATTATAAAAGAAACTCCCCTGCGTTCAGCAACTAAACTGATTACAGGAGAGTTTTGAATTTTGAACCATCGTTGTTATCGCTGATTAACTGTATTGATTATTCTCTTCGTCTTCTTCGCCGATATCTTCATTGTCATCGTCCATATCAGCACCTGGCACATCGTGGTCTTCACCGAATTTATCTTCACGAAGATTTCCCTCGTTCAATGGATCGCCGTCATCGTCAGTTGTATCAAGACTCATCTTTGCAATATCATTGTTTTCTTCTGTTCTTGGATGACCTGCCCCCTTACGTAGAAATGCTCTTTCCTGTTCCGTTACATTTGAATTTTTGTCGAGTTCGGTTTCGTCCTCAGTATTGATCTCTCTTAACAGATCTTCAGCTTCCTCATCTGCTGAACTTGCTGTGACATCAGCCATCTCCTGCATCTTTGGAACCTTGATATTTTCCTGTCCCGGGATATCTTTTACCTCAGGCATATCCATTGTGATAGTATCGCCTTCCAGTTCCTTCTTGTCACGTTTTGTGTCGCTGAGATCTGCGTTCATCGTTTTATTTGTTGTATTTTTCATAACCTTAATTTTCGAAGTAAAGTAAAATAAATGTGCCTCGGTATTTGGGTATATTGTACCTCAGCGCAGGCCTAAATGGCTATTTCTCACTTCTAACGGAACGAAATTTGACAAACAAAGGCATGGCAGTAACGAAGACGGGATTATTCTTTAAAACAATACGGCAAGCTTTGATTGGTTTCCGGCAGAATGAACC
>JBEVNF010000001.1:0-9363 GCA_040508255.1 Flavitalea sp. | reverse complement strand
GATCTGATTGCGCGGGTACCTCAGTCAAAGCAGTCATCTGCCATTTACCTGCAATTTTTTCTTTGGGAGTCTGTTCCTTATCTTTTTTGCAGGAGAATAATAAAAAGGAACAAAGAAGAACTGCTGCAGCCCTGGTAATAAAACGGTTAAACATTTGTGTTGTTTCAGGATTAAGGTTAAATATCAGAATAGTCTAATATATGAAATTATCCAGCGTTTATCATGCCCAACTGAAAAAAACCCTGGTTTCGGGTGATTCACCAAGAACCGGGGTTGAAAATTTAAGCGACAAAATCCTTACTGCTTTACATAAGTGATGCTTTGCCCCGCACTATTTTCCACAAAAAGTGCATCTTCCCCTCTTGAGTTTTTACCGAAGTTATAGGAGGAATAAAACGTTGATTTGTTTGGATAAACTTCCGCACTTCCGAAATTGGTAGCAGATGAATTCCGGCTGGTCGTATAAGAACCGCGTGCGCGATGCAGAATCAGTCCATCACCTGAAAGTTCCAGGGTTCCGACGGCCGACCACTTAGCCCATGTACTCAAACCATACTGGTAAGTTGCGAGGTAACCATCCTCTTTGATGGTGCCGTCCTTGTTGATCTGGAATCCCAGGAACATTTCATTTGTGTTCCAGGTTGAACCGGCAGGAATATCATATACCGTACTTCCTGAGATCCCGATAATAGCCCATCTGCCAATCAATTCAGCAGGCACCGGGTTGGTTCTTGGAGTCTCTATGTTTGAATAATCTTCATTCCCTGTTCCGCTTTTCGAACAGCTGATCATCGTGAACTGTGCAACAGCAATCATCAAGATCCACAATACTTTTTTCATTCGTTTGTCTTTAAGGTTAAATTAGAACCGCAAGACTACGATCAGAAAAAAAAATAGTAAACATGAGAAGGAATGAACTGGCAATATCAGTCAGTGAACTGTCCCTTGAACTTAAAATAAACAACACCCTCGTTATACAAACTTGCGTTCACAACGAGAGCATCATTGAAACTTAACTCAAGCTGCACTGAACTGTTTTCAAGCGGGTTAATCACAGTAAGAAATTTCATATTCGCAGCAGTCTTAAGCCGGGTTTCATGACCAAGCTGCGTTTCAAGCATTTCTTTGATGATCTGCATCATACAAACACCCGGCACAACAGGCACAGAAGGAAAATGACCTTTGAAAATATCATGCTGGGCATTTACTTCAAGTACAGCTTTTAATTTCTTCAAACCTGCATCAGTTGTTTCAACCTCAGATTTTGCAACCGAATAAAAATTTGATTCTACCAGCATAAATAGATTTTAAGTCAGGACAGATTTTAACGCTGAATATATTTCAACCCGATCTCAAAGTTAAAGTTCCGGTGGGAAATACCAATCGAATCGGGTACCCCATTGTGATAATTGAAAAGTTCCATCTGCACCTTTGGTTTACGCTTCATGGCATTTTCAATTCTTATCAGCTTTGAACAGGATGCATCTGTTATATAATAGTAAGTTTCTTTCAGGTCAGGAAATCCATACCAGGTACCTGCAGAATCTTTTTTGATGACCATCTTTGCGAGATCGATATTACGCATCAGTAGTAATTCAAAATCACTGCGCAAGGTTTTGATCACTGCCTTTTTATTGAGTTGCGACATTACCTGTTGCACTTTGAAATCACCATTCTTTGCAAATTCAAAATCAAAAAACTTTGCACCCATTTCGCTTGTAAATACTATCCGCATTGAAGAATCGGGCATCGACTTGAAAAGCAGCAATCCGCTGAGATGTCTGCCAACCACATTCACCTGTGTATTATAAAGTGTTGAGCCAAATTCAGGCCTGAACTTTAAAAAACAGGCCGGCTCATTCAGTATTCCTCCTGATGCATCAACGGTTTGAAGGGATTTGTAAGCTGAGCTACATCCGGAGAATGCAAAAAGTATCCCAACCAGGAATTGAAAAACGAATAGTTGTTTATTTGATCGCAAATAGTGCATCAGCAACTGGTATATTGATTTGCTTGTTTGTAAACCTGATCACCGTATTATCACCACCTGCCTCTACCATTTCCATTCTTAAGATCGAAAAATCTTTTTTATCAACCACTACATTGATGCCGGCAAAAAGATCTTTCATTGATTTGGTTACCGGGGTGAGCATTACGAGATAACCATCTTTTCCTTCAAAATTCTTAACCGTAAAATCTTTATTATCCAGTGCGGATCCCTGTACACAATCCACAATTATGCGATTGATCTGCTGGAAAAGTTTATTGGATCTTGCAGAGATCTTATTTTCTTTCTGATCATCCTTTATGTAAACATTGTTTTTATTGATGATCATCAGGTATTTGAACGGGCTTGTATATTCCATTCTTACCAGGTTATCTTTTTTGAACCAGAATTTACCATTCGAACTGATTTTCTCCGAAAGCATTGCCAGGTTTTTCTCCTGCACAAAATCACTTTGAATGGAGCCAAGCTTTTTTGCTTCAGCAGAAAACCTTGCTTTGAACGCCGAATTATCCGCGATCGCTTTATAGCCTGCAGGCTGCGCAAACAGCGAACAAACCGTCATCAATAAAGCAAAACTCACAACAAAAGTTCTTTTAAGCATACGGCGACACATTTAACATTTTATCGGGTCTTACAAACTCATAACCCATATTTTTCACCTTGTCTATAAATGCCGGAAGCATCAAAAAGGTTGCTTCGCAGGTATCATGAAATAAAACAATTGCGCCAGGTTTAACAGCAGCAAGCGTATTGGCCAGCAATTTTTCGGGTTCTTTAACAACCGTATCCATCGATCTGATATTCCAGCCCACAGGAGTAAAACCGCCTGACCGGATTGCTTTTGCAAGGTTTGGATTGGTAACTCCATATGGCGGCCGGAACAAAGCCGGCTTCAACCCGGTGACCCGAAGCGTTTCCACGTTCATAGTTGCAAGATCCTCAGTCATCTTACCTGAACTGTACATATCAAACCAGAAATGGTGCGAGTAACTATGGTTACCGATAATATGTCCTTCGTCAACAATCCTTTTCAACAAAACTTCATTACCGGCAATATTCTTCCCGATACAGAAAAATACTGTTGGCACCTGTTGAGCATTCAACACATCAAGTATACCCGGTGTAAATTTCCCTGAAGGACCATCATCAAAACTGATAGCAATCTGTTTTCCGGTATTCACACCACCAGGCAAACGATCAGCGGCACTGTTCAATACTTTGATATAAAAGTTTGAAGTAACTTTTGCGCTACCCCAGAACAGCACCAGTGAATAAACAACAAATAACAGCAGATAAAAGTACCAGCCAACACCGTGGTTAAGATCCCACGTTATCAGTCCAACGACAAGAAGAACAAAAAGAATATTTGTATTCCTGAAATTCAGCATGCTGAAACAAGAAATAATGAATGGTGAATATTCTTGTAATGATTATAGATAAGAATTTTCCCGGGCTGCTTACCGGCAACATCATCTATTCCGAAACCTTTAACACTGCCGGCTTTAAGTATCATTGATGCATACCACAAAGCAAATGAGGTCGATGTTGGATATTCCCCGCAAAGATGTTTATAGCTAACAACCTGTGATCCTGTAAAAAAACTACCGGCAAGTGCTGCGTAGCCCGCATCATTATTTGCATCCCCATTGCGACCATCAATGATCAGATCAATATCATCAATAGTAAGGGATTGAACTGCCAGCATTGTTATGATCTCCTGCTTTACCTCAGCAATATCAGCAGGCTTATAGAATGTATGAATTGCATCAAGTGCTGCAACATTGTCCGGATCAGCTTCAGCAGTGAGCAGAAAAAAAGCGGCACCCTCCCCTGCAACAGTTCCTTTTGAAGGAGTTGCAACAAGACTTGCGGTTGAAGATGCGTCTTCCCTGTAAATACCGAATCTGTCGAGTATTGAAAAACTAAGATCAGTAAGTTCATCGGCAGCACCAACCAACACATTTTTTGCATGCCGGTCTTTCAGCAATAAAATACTGTCAAGCACAGCGCTCTCAAATGAAACACCACGATGTACAAATGTATTGTTGTATCCATGACACTTTACAGAAAGTGCGATCTGTGCTCCAACCGTGTTATGTGTAGATTGTATAAAAGCTGTGGGATTCAGCATTTCTTCATTGAACTCAAGCATTCTGTTTATGAAGATGCCTGTATCATCAAGGCAGCCATAGGCCGTACCAGTAACAATTGCATCTGGTGCCCCGATCCCGGCATTCTTCAAACAAAGCGAAGCAGAGGCCACACCCATCTTAATCACGCGACTCATGCGACGGATCATTTTAGGGTCAACCCATTCCTTGTAATCAGGCTCTACCGCCTTCAATCTCTTTCCTTCATATGCAAGCATCTCCGCCGGCAATTCATTTGCACGAAATGTTTCCTGGGATGATATGCCTGCGATCGCCCTGATAAACATTATAAAGATGGTTTTGAAAAAATTAATGAAGAACAATTTCCACCAAAACCAAATGAGTTGGACATTACATGCCTGATCTCCTGGTTTTTCAGATACTCAGTCACCGGCTTAAATTCCAGTTCTTTCATCTGTGTTTTAAAACGAAGATTCGGATAAACAACTCCATGTTCTATAGCAAGACATGAAAATACTGCTTCGATACTTCCGCTCGCACCCAGTGTGTGACCAGTAAAGGATTTGGTGGAACTTAATTTTGGAAAAGTTGGCGAGAACAGTCTCTGTACCGCGGTTCCTTCAGCCACATCATTGTTCGCAGTACCGGTTCCGTGAAGATTGATATAATCTATATCACCTGCAGTAAGACCTGCCCGTTCAAGCGCACCTGACATTGCAAGAAAATTACCGATACCATCCGGAGATGATGCCGTCTGATGATAAGCATCATTTGCATTGGCATAGCCGGCAAGTGTTGCATAGGCTTTTTTCTTGAGGCCCTTCATCAGTTTCTCAGACACGAGCACCACATAACCTGCACCTTCACCAAGATTCAAACCATGACGGTTATCATCGAATGGTTTGCAGAATTCTTTATCGAGTATCATCAATGTATTAAAACCATTGATGGTAAACTTTGTAAGCGCATCGGTTCCACCGGCAACAACAACATCAAGCATATTATGCCTGATGAGCCTTGCACCAAAAAATATTGAATTCGCCGATGATGAACAAGCTGTGCTTATTGTTGATATATAATTTTTAATACCAAGCGAATCAGCAACCAGGTCAGTCACCGCACCGCATTCATGGTTTACAACATCCCTTAAGTGACCCTTTGAAGGATCATTACGGAATTCAATCATAAAATTTTCAGTAAGATCCATTCCACCGGTAGTGTTTGCGGAAATAAAACCTGTGCGGATATTCTTCAGATCTCCGACACCGGCATCAGCTAACGCTTCCTTTGCAGCAACTGCACTCAGTAAAGCCGTTCTTGGCCAGGCTGCAGAAACACCTGCACGATCCGCCAGTTCCTGGTTGGTAAGTTTTACCTCGGCAACAGGCAACTGTCCACGATGTATGGTATCCAGCTTTGTAATAGCTGCCATGCCGGGATGAAGCGCATCAAAAGACGACAGCGATTCAGCTACATTATTTCCTATTGCTGAGATCACTCCCAGACCAGCAATATAAACAGGCGGGTCTATGCTGTTCATCAGGCTTTTTTAGCTTGATGTTCGGTAATGTATTCAGCCATGGTACGGATAGACTTGAATACTTTCGGCCCATCTTCAGCATTCGCGAGTTTGATGCCATAATACTGCTGCATCAAAACGATCAGCTCCAATGCATCGATCGAATCAAGACCAAGGCCTTCCACAAACAATGGTTCATCATCTCCAATATCTTCCGGTTTCTTGTCCTGCAGATTAAGTTGCTCGATGATCTGCGTTTTCAGATCGTGCATTAATTTATCCATCACAAATTGTTATTGGTCAGTTTTATAAAGTTAAATCAAGTAGCTAAAAACCGTATATTTTTTCCATCTGCCCTGCTCTGAAATCAATGCCCGAAGCAGATTCCTGCACAAGATACAATGCTGATTTATAGCTATTTCCAAGCACTTCTGTCCATCCACAGATACAATTCCGGATCACCTTATTCCTGATGAGACCGCCCACGTATTGTTCAAGAAACAAAGGATTGAATTGCTCAAATACGAAAAATGCATTCTCCCCACGGAATTTGTTCCTGATGCAAATCTCACCAATCACAATGTTTGGAAGCGTGTAAACAAATAATGAAGGACTTGGATACTCACTCACCGTTTGAAAATAACGCTGATCGGTATCAAGGCTGCTGTTCGCATTTGTCAGAACTATCCCTGTGTCTTCTTCCCTGTAAGCAGCTTTATCAAAATGATCGTTCAGCAGAAATTCAGAACCAAGCCAGCCGAGTTTTGCCAGCAGATCCATTTTGTAAAATTTCGGATAAGCGGGATCAAGGAAGGTGTAAACATCTGTGAGAAAATCAGGAACTGACTTTGTCTTGTCACCCTTGTACACAACTTCTCCATTACAGCACACCTTATGATCAGCGATCACACAACTTGCGGTGATTTTCAAAGAAGTGCTATCCATTGTTTGCCTGGATCATATCTCTCAGACCAATCACCCTTGCCAGTTTATGGAGAGCAGTACCATGATTTTTGACGTAAGGATTTTTCAGGTCCCATACATATCCGGCAAGTACAGAACAGATCTGACTTTTAACCAAAGGATCCTGTTCGCCGGCAAAGAAGATCGTATCGAGCGTGCCCTCGTACCATGCCATTACATATGATCTGAATGTATTCACACCCTGCATTGTTGGTTGCATGTATTCGGTTTCCCAGTCAATTGTTTCGCCCTGCAATTTGCGGATCACAAGTTTAGCAGCCGCGTGACTTGAAACAGTTGCAAGTGTAACACCGGAAGAAAATATGGGATCAAGAAACTCAGTTACATTTCCTGTGAGTACAAATCCATCTCCGTAAAACTTATCGGTAGTACTTGACCATGATTCCAGTTTTCTTGGTTCAAAATCAAATTCAACATTTTTGAATCGTTCTGCAAAGTATGGCTCAGACGCAATCATTGCACGAAGCTTTTCTTCATCGGTTCCTTCAAACTCATCAAAAAATTCAGGGTTACCCACAAACCCTAAAGAAGTATTTCCGTTTGAAAATGGGATCACCCAGACCCATACTCCCTTCCGATGTACTACGATGGTAATACGGTTAGGTTCATCCGCAAGAGAACGATTTACATCTTTGGTATGTACAAAAAGTGCCTTTCTTCCAGGCAAGACAGATGGCTTATCGAGATTGAACAGTTTTGGAATAACGCGGCCGTAACCACTTCCATCAACTATAAATCTTGCTTCAATTTCAGACTTGTTACCATCAACATCTTCTATTGTTGTAACAGAATCTGAACCGTTGAAAACAACATTGGTAACGGTTGTTTCATAATGAACCGGAACACCTTGCCTTTCCACTTCATCCGCGAGTGTTTTATCAAACTCAGCGCGTGGCACCTGCCAGGTCCAGCTCCAGCCCTCTGTGAACTGATCAGCAAAAGAGTAGTCGCAGATCACCCCATTCTTCACGAATTTGGCACCACCTTTCTCCTGGAAGCCCTTTGCCTTGATAGCATCCACAAAGCCAGCCTCAGTCAATGCCTCCATACAACGTGGCAGAAGACTTTCACCGATCACAAAACGCGGAAACCTGAGTTTCTCAACGATCTTCACTTTATAACCCGCTTTGTTGATGATAGAAGCGGCAACAGTTCCGGAAGGTCCGGCACCGATAACAAGCACATCTATTTTTTCTCTTTGCATCTTTGTTATTTGAATGTTTTCCTAATTTATGATGTTTTTCCGAAAACCATAGCAGCATTGCAACCTCCAAAACCGGAGGCGGTCTTCAAAGCATATTTCATTTGTTTCGGTGTTCCTGCCCCGCAAACATTGATATTTTTTGAAACACCCAGCGTTTCAAAACCTTTTGTCGGGATCACAAAGTTCTGCCTGAGGCTTTCCAGCGTAATCACAGATTCTATTAGCCCCGCCGCCCCGAGGGTATGACCATAATACCCTTTCAGGCTGTTTACGGGCACCGTTTCCATCCCTGCCAATGAAATCGCCTTGGCTTCCATTTCATCGTTATATATGGTAGCGGTTCCATGCGCAGATATAAACCCAATATCATCACTGCGCACACCGGCTTCATCAAAACTTCGTTGAATAGCATCAAACAATGGTGCGCCGTCGCGCGAGGGACCCGAAATATGATTGGCATCGTTGGAAGTTGCTCCACCCATTATTTCAATGGCTTCATCTCCCGCAAACGCATCAGTTGCAATGATCATGGTGGCCGCCCCTTCACCCAGCGTTACCCCCTGACGCGACGCGTCAAAAGGGCGACAAGGTTCAGGACTTACCGCCTGGAAAGATTGAAACCCGGACAATATAAATTTTGTAATAACATCGGCTCCGGTAACCACTGCCACATCATATACATTTGCTTCGATCAGCCGTTTAGCTGTCAGCACACCCAATACACCGGATATACATGCATTTGAAACAACAACCGGTTCGTTTGGATTTTCAAACCAGCCGGCAACCTGTTTTGCTGAATGAGCGAGTGATACTTCATTATGATCATACTTATCTCCCTTCTCGATCATTGCAATGTTCCCTTTTGTTGAAGAGATAATGAAAATGACACGGGATGATGTAGCATCGATATTTGTCTGAGAAAGTGCCTCACGAACTGAGTGGATCATAATTCTTTCAAACAAAGAATATCCTGGCTTTCCCAATGGATATA
Organism: Flavitalea sp.; assembly: GCA_040508255.1. Lineage (GTDB taxonomy): Bacteria > Bacteroidota > Bacteroidia > Chitinophagales > Chitinophagaceae > DATHKG01. Next base: position 546 of record JBEVNF010000001.1, on the reverse strand, counting down.
ATTCTTCATTGGCAGCAGATTCAAACAACGCTGCATGAAAAGGCTGCGGCGACATGGCTCCGCTTTCAAATTTCCTGATACCTGTTTTATCTTTTTGCAGGCTCTGAAAATTTTCACCCGTGGTTTTCCCAAGTGGCGAAATAATATTATCTGCTATGGAATATACTGCTCTCATACTACATCAACCCCTGCGTTTTTTTCCAGTCAGCAAAAAATTCAGGATTAACCAACTGCAGAATAAAATCATCCTTCCCAAGAAACACCTGTGTGGATGCACCTGTAGCAACGAGTTCTCCCGTCAATGTAACAAGACGATATCTGAACTGAAGTTTGGCAGCTTCTGTTGGTATATACTCTGTCTGCACTTCTACTGATTCACCGTAGCGGAGCGGACGTTTGTAATCACAATCGATATGCACAACGGGTACAACAACACCCCTGTTGAAAAAGTCGAGATAACTCAGGCCATATTTCTGTCCGAATGACTCTCTTCCATCTTCAAAGTAGCGCACATAATGCCCATGCCATACCACACCAAGCGGATCA
>JBEVNF010000511.1:0-9992 GCA_040508255.1 Flavitalea sp. | reverse complement strand
GGTGGTTATGCCTCAAACAACGACATAACCGAGATAGCCATCGTTATTCATGATGGGATTTCAGTGATAGACCGCTACGAAACATTGATCCGGCCGGCGAGGGAAATTCCAAGATATATCCAGGCATTGACCGGGATTACCCCTGAAATGGTAGAAAACGCCCCCACTTTCGACGATGTGGCAGAGGATATTTTTGAAAAGCTGAAAGACTGCATTTTTATCGCCCATAATGTCAATTTTGATTATTCTTTCGTAAAGCATCACCTGCAGCTCTCGGGGTTTGAACTCAATGTGCAGAAACTTTGCACGGTGAGGTTGTCCAGAAAGATCTTCCCCGGACTTACATCCTACAGCCTCGGAAAGCTTTGCGCACATTTTGGGATCATCATTGAGAACCGTCACCGCGCAGGTGGTGATGCCGACGCCACAACGATCCTGTTTGAGCACATGCTTCGTAACAATGGCCTCGAAACCGTAAGACAGTTTTTGAAGAAAGGATCAAAGGAGCAATATCTCCCGCAGTTTCTGCCAAAAGAAGAAGTTGATAAACTTCCTTTTACGCCTGGTGTTTATTATTTCCACAACCAGAAGGGAAAGGTCATTTATGTAGGAAAGGCAAGAAATATCAAATATCGGGTACGCAGTCATTTTTCGCATAATGGTGCGGGTAAGCAAAGGCAGGAGTTCATGCGAAATATCTACAGCATTTCCTACGAATCCTGTGGAACTGAACTGATGGCTTTTATTCTTGAAAGCATTGAGATCAAAAGACTGTGGCCACAATACAATTCAAGCCAGAAAAGATTTACGGCAGCTTATGGTTTATATAGTTTCCCCGATCAGAATGGGTATCTGAGACTTGCGATCAATAAGAAAATGAAAAATCAGAAAGCACTCTTCACTTTCCAGTTATTACATGAGGGGCATCGTTTACTGAGAAGACTTATCAATGATTTTGATCTTTGTCCAAAACTCTGCTATCTGCAAACAGATTCAGGTCCCTGTCTGCCGATCAACAGCAAACCTTGTACAGGTGCCTGTGAGCAGGTGGAAGATGCTTTAACCTATAATGCAAGGGTGGAACAGGCAGAAGATTTTCTTGATAATCATCTGCCCACATTTGCGGTTATTGATGATGGTAAGGATGGAAATGAAAAAAGTTGCGTACTGATCGAAAAAGGTAGATTTTACGGAATGGGCTATATCCCCTCAGATGCAGGTGTGACTGGAGTCGCCGGATTGAAAGACTATCTAACTCAATATCCTGAAAACGATTATATCCGCGGCCTGGTTTACAATTATGTGGAATTGAAACCTTCAAAAAAAATGTTATTAAATGCAGAGCCATCAATGATCAATGCTGATTTAATTTCAAATGATCAGGATTTTTAACGTCTTCATTTTTTCACTTCGCCCGAAGTTCACGATCTTTCAGCCTTTCGTAATTCAAATTGTTCATCTATGATCAAGGGCTTGAAGTTTGTTTTATTTTTCTCACTGATCACTGTTTTTTCATTGGCCTGTTCTGATAGTTCCGGAAAAAAATCTTCGGATGCTGATTCCGCAACTACAACAAAAGGTGATCCTGAAAAAGGAGGTACTGATACCACTTCGCTGACCCGCGAAATCGTTAACCCTGCTGCGGTTGCAGCCTGGTCGGAAAAAGTAAAAAATCCGCTCAATGACTGGAAGTTTAAGGTTGAGCTTTTCGAAACCAAAGAAACTTTCAAATACCTTATGACTATTGAGTTTGAAGAGATGAAGGAAAAAGATACCCTGAAGGTTCCGAATCTTGGTTTTGCACCCAGACTTCAGATCAAAAAAGGTGATGAAGAGTATAGTTGTATTATAGGATTTCTTGATAACAAAGATCAGTTCAGGGAATGGAAAAAAGTTATCGCAAGCAGTAATAATCTGAAAGTAAAAACGCTGAAACAATACGGTGTTTATCTGAAACCGGTTGAGAAGTAAATCGATTTTTGATTATCTTCCTAATAAATCCTCAGTATGCAACGTCAGATCAGTTCATGGTTCAGTCCCAGGTTAAATAAAGAAATGCCTGTTGCGGTTTATGGTCACTATGGTTTCGCGCTGTTGCTTATCCCCACTGCAGCTGCAGACTATCTGGAGTATGAAAGATTTCAGCTGATCGATTCAATACGGCCATTCATCGATGCCGGTAAAGTGAAAGTATATTCGATTGACAGCATTAATACAGAGAGCTGGATGAACTATGGTATGGATCCATATCATAAGGTTCATCGGCACAATACCTGGAACGAATATGTTTACAATGAAGTGATCCCGTTTATAAAAGATACGTCAGGTCATGATACACCGATCATTGTTGCTGGTGCTTCTTTTGGTGCTTTACATAGTGCCAATCTGTTTTTCAGGAGACCCGATCTTTTGAACGGATGTATCCCTATGAGTGGTGTTTATGATCTGACCGAATACAGCAGGGGGTATTTTAGTGAAGATGTATATTACAACAGCCCGATGCACTTCATGCCTAATCTGAACGATCATGGTACACTTGAACAGATCCGGCGCAGTCATCATATTCACCTCTTTTCAGGAAGTGGTGCACATGAGGATCCGGATTCAGCAAGAAGATTTGCAGGAATACTCTATGGGAAAGGGATCAATTATGAACTGGATATCTGGGGGCAGGAGTGGGGACATGACTGGCCGACATGGAGAGCCGTGTTGCCGCACTACCTTGGTACAAGGTTCTAACAGTTTGCTCTCAGAATCTTTGTGAATTCCTTCCTGTCAATCATCCTAGCACCAAGTGATTCAAGGTGCGGGGTGTATACCTGGCAGTCGATAATCACTATCCCATCTTTCTTCAGCAGTTCAACAAAGCTTATAAAAGCAAACTTGCTGGCATTGCTTACAAGACTGAACATACTTTCTCCAAAGAACACATTACCCAATCTAATCCCATACAAACCACCCACCAGATTACCATTGAGCCAGGTTTCAGCAGAATGCGCATAACCATGACTGTGAAGGTCAGTATAAGCGGCTCTTACGTCATCTGAGATCCAGGTGCTATCCTGACCGCGACGACTTACTGTTTTGCAGTTTGCAATCACTTCAGCGAAGGCAGTATCTGTTCTGAATTCAAATCCGGAAGTGCGTGCTACAGTCTGCATAGATTTGCTCACCTTTAGTTCCTGGGGAAATAAAACAAAGCGGGGATCGGGGCACCACCATAAGATGTCTTTGCCTTCATACCATGGAAAAATGCCTTCTTTGTATGCAACCAGCAATCGGTCACGGGAAAGATCTCCTCCCACTGCAAGTAGACCGTCGGGTTCCGACAAATGGACCGGTGGAAAAACCAATGATTTATCAAGTGCGAAGATTGGCATGATCAGCTGCCAGTTACTATTTCGATGGTTGCGTTAATGCCACGTTCAGTAATGGCGTCACACGGAGGTTTTAATTCATCATATGATCCATTCTTTACAGCGTACTTTCCCTGGTAGTGGATGATATATGCGCATTGCTCAGCCTGTTCGCGACTATGTCCGCAAACCTCCATGAGGGTTTCAATAACCCATTCAAAAGTATTCACCTCATCGTTCCATACGATCAGGTGGCATGGATCCTCATGCATGGTCAGCACATCTACTTCCTCTTCATATTGCGGTCTTGTGCTGCTACTGTTCAAAATCATACTGTTATGTTGAATACACGCGAAATTACATATACATTCCCGATGATGCAACGACTAACATTGCAATTCTGGTAAAATACCAAAAACAAGCCAGTCCGGCCATTTCACTGGAACGATTTTTTTACCAACCCTTGAAAATGAATGTTATGAGCACAAAAGTGATAGCTATCTCTGGCAGTTTAAGAAAGGGTTCTTATACAACAACACTATTAAAAGCAATTGCTAAAACAAAGCCAAGCGATATTGACTTTGAAATTATTGATATCTCCGATCTTCCATTGATCAACCAGGATCTTGAAGACGACCTCCCATCATCAGTTCAGAAATTCCATAAATCGATTGAGAGTGCAGATGCGGTAATATTCGCAACCCCTGAATATAACAGGTCGTATTCGCCGGTGCTAAAGAATGCATTGGATTGGGGATCCAGACCGGAAGGCAAAAATAAATGGGGCAAAAAACCTGCTGCGATACTCGGTTGTTCGCCATATTCACTCGGAGGATTTGGTGCTGTCAATCATTTCAGGCAAGCGATGTTATATGTAAATCTGTACGTATTACAACAGCCGGAATTCTATCTGAGTGAAGCTTCAAAGAAAATTGATGCAGATGGTAATATAACGGATGAAACCACGAAAAAACTTGTTTATGATTTATGGGCGGCGTTCGACGGATGGATAAAACTTACAAGAGGATAACATATTACAAGACATCCTGCCCGGATCATGATCCACGGCAGGATGTTATTCTCAATCAATCACCATCAGCAATCAGCGGCCCTTGCCTACCTGATCATTATCTTTTCGATCGAGCCCTCAGCACTCAACCAATACATTCCTTTGCTGTAACGTGCAAGCTCAAGTCTGTGAGTGCCCGGATTGAACTGACGTTTGAACAGTAATTTGCCATCCATTGTATATAATGAAACAGGAGTTTTTCGATTGATCTGCAATTGTAACTGTCCGTTCGTTGCAATATTTCCAATTAATACCATCGATTTGTTCGAACCATCGAACATCAGTTTTCTTACTTCCGATATTGATGATTTTCCATCAAGATCGCTTTGCACAAGACGATAATAATTTGAACCTCTGGTTGGTTTTGTATGAGTATATGAATAATCCGATTCACGTGTCGTGGTTCCTGCTGCATCAATCTTTGCAAGAGGCCTGAAGTTCGTGCCATCAATACTATGTTCAACTGTAAAGTCGCGGCTGTTCTGTTCCTGCGCAGTTGTCCATTGCAATAATGCATCATCTCCGTTAACACGTGCAGTAAATGATTTGTATACTACCGGCAAAGCAATCAAAGAAATTGCCGGGTTAACGAAATTGGAAGCAGGACCGTTCAGGCCAAAGCCTATCAGCGTTCCATTATTCGATCCTTTCGTATCAATGAGTGTAGTCAGCGTGTTGTTGTTTCCATTTTGAATACCCTGGTTGAAAGTATAATAGCCTACCAGTCCTGCAGTCTGTACCGCATCCGTAGGATTTAATTCTGTATTCATTGCGGCTGCAATCTGCGGCGCGGTCCTTGCGACATTCCAGATCCGTAACTCATCAACATCTCCCTGAAAAAACCAGCCGGCATTACCAGTTGCATTCTGGGTGGCCTCTGCACCAACAAGAAAAGCATTTCCTGAATAGGAATAATAAATAAGATTTCCGCTACTTCCAAGATCATTGGTGCCGACAAGTACTCCATTCACATACATCCTTATATATCTTCCGTCAAAGGTGCCTGCAACATGTGTCCATTGATTGTTTACCAGGCTCGTTTGCGGATACGACACGCCGATATAATTGCCTGCGCTGTTTGTGGTGCGCATAAGAAAATTAAGGTTGCCCCCATTTAGTGTAATGCCATAACCACCACTTTCGTAATTAGAAGTGATCTGTTGTTGTGAACCAACCACCCAGTTTGATGAACGGACCCAGATTTCCTCAGTAAGCGCTGTTACAGGTTTGAGCTCTGTGCCAGGTCCGAGGTTTATATAATCATCTGAGCCATCAAAGTTGATTCCGTTCGGTAATCCCACTATCGGCGAAGCCCCAAAAGTGGGAGTCCCGACGGTGGTCCCATTCACAGGTGTTCCGTTTGTTGATGAGTTGTTCAACAATGTCCCGCTTCCCTCTTCCATTTTATAGTATGCCACTAAGCCGGGTGAATTGAACGCAGGTCCTTTGTAAAGATTCAATTTAAGTTCTGCTGCTGAAAGCGGCCTGTTCCAGATTCTTACTTCATCCATTGATCCCTGGAAATAAGAAAGCGCGCTTGTATGGGCGCCGATGTATGTCGCTTCCGCCCCGGGCGCTGCAACAAGCGGGGCAAGTGCCACAAGTGTTCCATCCCGGTACAGGTTGAGGTTCAGAGTTGAAGCATCATATGTTACGGCAACATGCGTCCACTTGTTTAATGGAAAAGGAGTGGGATCTACAACCAGGCTGAACGTGATTCCCTGCCCGGCACTCAGATATCCTGCATTGATCCACAATGGTGTATACTGTGATGAAACGATGTTTTTTGATCCGGTTGCATTCGTCAGATAGACCCATGCTTCTTTTGTGTAGGAAGACCCCGTTGCAATAGGTGTTCCAATGGTTGCATACTGGGTTGTTCCATTAAAAGTCAGTGCAGTGTTTTGTGAAAATGAGTTTAAGAAAGCAATCGTTGATAAGAACAGCAGGCAGGATTTCATAGTAATGTTTTAGTGGGAATGAACCAAAGCTAGTGATTCGTCATACCCGGCAATTTTTATCCATTCGAAACTTTAGGCATCTATCTTTTAACCACTATTCCGACTTAATGGTTTATGTTTACAATGCCTGAATACAATCATTTATTTTAAATAAATTTTCCTTTTACCATGACTGTTATGCGAATTCTGATGTTGCTGCTCATCTCCCTGTCAATGAATGCACAACAACCTCGTAAGATCAGCAAAGATCTTTTCGGAATTTTTTTCGAGGATATAAGCTATGCTGCTGATGGCGGACTCTATGCTGAATTGATACAAAACAGATCATTTGAATATTCACCCGGTGATCTTGATGCCTGGAACAGCAAAAGAAAAAACTGGAACAATCTTACTTCATGGGACTTCACCAATAAGGGTTATGGATATGGCCGTATTTCAGTAGAAACAAGCAGGCCCGTTCACGAAAACAATCCGCATTATGTGGTGATCAATGTTGATGAAGCCGGCAGCGAAGGTGTTGGTATCGTTAACAGGGGCTTTGATGGGATTGTTGTAAAGCAACATGAAAAATACAGTGTGAGTTTGTTTCTCAAACAAATGAGTGCTTCTCCAATTGAGTTCGAGTTAAGGTTGCTTGGAAAAAAAGGGGATACGATTGCCTTGCAGTCATTTGTTGCTGATTCAAAAGAATGGAAGAAATATTCATTCAATCTTACCGCTTCGCGTTCAGAAGATACAGCAAGTCTTGCGGTGATCGCAAAAGTCAAAAGTCAGTTTGCGATAGATATGGTTTCGATGTTTCCTGTATCAACGTACAAGAACAGGGCAAATGGGCTGCGTTCTGATCTTGCGGAAAAAGTAGAAGGTCTGCAGCCTAAGTTTATGCGGTTCCCGGGTGGTTGTCTTGTGCATGGTGATGGTCTTGCAAACATCTATAAATGGAAGAACACCATCGGTCCCGTTGAAGAAAGGATTGAACAAAAGAATATATGGAACTATCATCAGACGGGTGGACTTGGCTATTTCGAATACTTTCAGTTTTGTGAAGATATTGGTGCGAAGGCGGTTCCGGTTGTGGCTGCGGGTGTGAGTTGTCAGAACTCCGGCGGTACATGGAGAACAGGTGGGACGGGACAACGTGCAATCGATCTGAGTGAAATGGATGGTTACATCCGGGACATTCTTGATCTGATTGAATGGGCAAACGGACCCGCAACTTCAACCTGGGGCGCTAAACGCGCAGCAGCAGGGCATCCTGCACCATTTGGCCTGAAATATCTTGGGATAGGTAATGAAGATAAGATCACCCCTGAGTTTGAAGAAAGGTTCACGTTGATCTACAATGCTGTTAAAGCTAAACATCCTGAGATCACTCTGATCGGAACATCTGGTCCTTTTCATTCTGGTGAGGATTATGATAAAGGCTGGGTGATCGCGAACAAACTGGCAGTGCCGATAATAGACGAACACTATTACGAAAAAGCAGGCTGGTTCCTTGGCAATAACAAACGATATGATACCTATGACAGAAAAAAGTCGGGAGTGTATCTTGGTGAATACGCTACCAAAGGAAATACACTGGCTGATGCGCTTGCAGAAGCCTGCTTTATGACCTCGCTTGAAAGAAATGGTGATGTTGTAAAGATGGCATCCTACGCACCGATGCTCGCAAAGAGCAGCAATCTTTCCTGGTCACCGGATCTTATTTATTTCACAAACAACTCTGTGAAAACAACCGTTAACTACGAAGTGCAAAAGTTGTTCTCCAATTATATGGGTGATCTGTATTATGACAAGGCAGTAAGTGTTGTTGGTAGTGCTGATACCACGATCGGTGTTTCATGTGTAAAAAATTCTGAAACCGGAAGGGTAGTTATAAAACTGGTAAATGCAGGTAGCGGGGAGCGTGAATTCAAATTCAACCTGGGCAAAGTCGGAAAGGTTTCTGCTAACGCCGAAGTGTATACGCTTACCGGCGAACCAGCAAGCAAAGATGTTGTTCCGGCAAAAGCACAGGTTAAAGTGGGTAAGAGCTATAAATTAAAAGGAAATAGTTTTGTAGTAATGGTTATCGGGGGATAGCTTCCTAAGTTCCGACTCCAACATTATATTTCTCCCTGAATTCATGCGGGGTGCAGCCCGTCTTTTCCTTGAATAATCTTGAGAAATAGTGCGGAGACTCAAAATTCAACTCGTTGGAGATCTCTTTTATTGTTTTGGAGGTATTGATAAGATTTTCTTTTGCCCTTTCAAGCTTCAGCTGAATGATATACTGAACAGGCGCAAGTCCCGTGTATTCCTTGAACAATTTTCTGAAACGGGAGTAGCCGATCTGAAGCTGCGAAGCGATCTCCTGCGGTGAAATGCTCTCTTCAAATGATTCGCGTATGATCATCCTTGCGTGATCAACAATCCTTTCCTCATCACCCATAGTGAACAACTGCTGCTTGGCTGTCGTGTGCATCAGCCCCATAATATACATCGCTGCACCACCAATCAAAGCCTGGTAACCTGCTTTTTCCGTTTTAATGGCTTCTATGATCTGCCTGAACAAACTCAGCACTGTTTCATTATATCCAACTTTGAACACAGGCTGTTGCGGCGTGAAGAAGTTTTTCTGAACCAGGTTGGCCATGATAGGTCCATTGAATCCAATCCAGTATTCTGTCCATCCTGTTTCGGGATCCGGCTTATAACGGTGACGCTCATTCGGAAATACAACAAGCACTGATCCGCTCTCGATCTTTACGTTTCCACTTTTCGATGAATGGAAAATTCCGCGTCCTTCAGTGATATAGATCAGCGAATATTCCTGTAAAATTCTTCCTGTTTCCCAGTTGAAGTAATGATGCCCTGGATGTTTCCTGTCGGGATATTCAACACCTGCGGGATGCTCAGTATGTCCCGCATTCAATAACTGTAACCCCCATTCTTCGTCTTCATCAGACACAGGCAGATACTTATAATACGCATTCAGTTTTGTCGTCAATGGCATCGGCAATTCACAATTATTTCTTTCAGTAAGACAAAAAGTGCTCCGAATATATCAAAAAATACATAGACACGGAATCCGGATTTCTAAATTCGTTTTATCATCAAACAATCTGTGTGTAAAATCTCAATTTCCTGATCGCTCAGTATAGACTATGAAATGAGCGTATCGCTTGTGTAACGGTAGTAACGAGCCGTTGCAAGAATCAACAACTACCAATAAAATTTAAAATGCTTGCTATGCAAAACTTCTGCTCCGGTACCTGGGTCCGGAAACTAAAAATCCCATTTCTTGTAATTCCATTTCTGCTTATTTCACTACTCGCCTCCGCTCAGCAAACTATCGAGATCAGCGGAACCGTTCTTTCTGATAGTTCTGTCGCCCTTGGTGATGTTTCCATCCAGGTGCTTGGTACATCGGAAGGAACAGTCAGTAATGCTGAGGGTAAATTCTCAATCAAGACAACTAAAGGAGCAACACTTGTATTCTCAAGTGTGGGTTATGAAGAACAACGCGTAAAGGTTGAAAACAACAATGCCTCGCTCACAATAAAACTTGTACGTGCAAATGTTTCCAACCTCAATGAAGGAGTTGTTGTGAGTTATGGTACTCAA
>JBEVNF010000465.1:0-3017 GCA_040508255.1 Flavitalea sp. | reverse complement strand
CTGCGGCAAGCACCTGAACAGTTCTGTTGGTACCAAGTATATAACTCTGGAGCCTTCCTTCACCATCCAACGAGATCACCTCGCTTTTGTTTCTTGAGTAGGTTGCTACGATCTCCCAATTGAAGTTCTGTGTCTTCACAGGAACCGCGATCAACTGTAATTCAAAACCACGGTTATTGATCTTACCACCATTGATGAGCTTCTGGGTATATCCTGTTGATGGACTCACATCCACGCTGAGGATCTGATCGGTGCTGTTCGTATTGTAATAACTCGCATCAAGTCGCAGACGATCATTTAAGAAACCAACCTCGATACCAGCTTCAGTAGATGTGGTAGTTTCAGGTTTCAGGTCACTGTTCAGATCAACCGATGCAGCATTCTGTTGCGGATTGGTTCCGAAAGGAGCTGTGAAATTGTAAACATTGATGAGTTGATATGGCGTCGTTGCCTTACCCACTTTTGACCAGCCGCCTCTTAACTTAAGAAAACTCAACACATCGTTCTTGATATCCAATGCCTCTGATAAAATAAGGCTTCCGTTAACTGAAGGATAGAAATAAGAAAGATTCGATTGTGGCAAGGTAGATGACCAGTCGTTTCTGCCGGTTACGTTTATGAAAGCAAAATCCTTGTAACCGATCTGGCCTGAAGCAAACACTGAGTTTGTTCTGAGCTTACTGTAATAATTTGATGATACCAGCGGATCACGCGAATTGCTGAGCGTATACAGATCTTTCACTGCCAGCTTTGGCGCAAGCTGATCATTCTGCTCAGTAACGATCGTACTTACGTTGCCACCGGCGAACACATCTATAGAGAAATCACTGTTCAGCTTCTTTACATATTCAAGTCTGAACTCCGCATTGGTTTCACTTACATAATAGGCATCTTCTTCATAAGATCCGAATGGAGTTCCGTTTGTACCAAATGCAACCTTGATCTTACGACGATCATTATAGAAATCGGTACCGATCCTTGCATTTGCCGATAACCCCTCAGCGATTTTGTAGTTAAGCTCAACTGCACCGATCAAACGGTTTTTGTTTTGCTGAACAGTATTTTCGTATGCTATAAAGTATGGGTTACTATAGTAACTGTTGTTCCAGTTGAAGGTACTTCCATCTGCATTCTTATAGTTCTTCAGCCGGTTGATATCAACCTGGCGACCGAACCATGTAAACTGGAGCATGGTTGATGTTGCTCTCCGGCCATAAGAACCCGGAAGATTATCAGCATCGTTCTTTATATAGTTTGCAACAGCAGACAAGGTAAGTGCCTCTGCAATCTTATATTTTGCATTAATTGAAAATGAATTTCTTCCCTGTGATGAATTTGGAACCACACCTTCCTGGTGAAGATTGTTATAAGCGATACGGAAATCATATTTATCTCCGCTACCTGTAATGGCCACACCATTGTTCAGGGTTGTACCCGTCCTGAAAAAATCACGCACGTTATCAGGATGCGCAACAAATGGAACAGCCTGCCCGTTTGAATAGAACTGAGGGATCAGCGATCCATCAAGCGCAGGTCCCCAGCTTTCATCCACACCATCATTCACGCCACCACCCTTTCCATCAACATAACTAAAGGTTCCGTTTGAACCCTGACCATATTGGTTCTGATAATCTGGTAACACTTTCAGGTTTGAAAACACTGTGTTTGAATTCACCTCAATACCCAAACCCTTTGAACCTTTGCCGGTCTTTGTCTTGATAAGTACCACACCTGCCGCCGCGCGTGATCCATACAAGGCAGCAGCATTAGGCCCTTTCAAAACACTGATCGATTCTATATCCTGCGGGTTAAGATCAGATAGTGCATTCTGAAAATCGCGCGAACCATTTGTACCCTGGAACTGCGAGTTATCAACGATAATACCATCTACCACAAATAATGGCTGGTTGTTACCAGAGATAGATGTTTCACCCCGGATGATCACGCGCGATGAACCCATATCACCCTGGCTGCTTGTAATGTTCACACCGGCAACCTTACCAGCGAGCGCGTTCACTATGTTTGTTTCTTTTGCCTCCGCGATATCTTTTGATTTAAGACCCTGCACTGAATATCCCAGCGACTTCTTATTTCTATTGATGTTAAGCGCAGTAACGACTACTTCATTCAATGAACTGACACTGTCCTGCAATGCGATCTGAAGATCAGTCTTTTCACCGGTAACACTGAGTTCCTGCGAGATAAAACCGATATAAGAAAAACGCAGCACTGCGCCCCTGGAGGCATCGATGGTAAACAGACCAGCAGAGTCGGTCTCAGTACCTGCACCGGCGCCTTTCAGTAAAACGGTAACACCACCAAGCCCGGAGCCCGATGTCGCTGAAGTAACCCTTCCGCTTACTTTGATCGACTGCGCAACACTGACCTGCGCAATAGCAACACAAAGTATCAGCAGTAAAATCCTGGAATAAAATGTCGACATGTTGATTGATTAATATAAAATTGAAAAGGTAAAGACAAGGGTTTCCCGTGCTGGCTATAAGTTTAGTCAGTCAAAAATGAATCGGGCTAATTCATGGTTGAATCAGGATGAACAACAATGATCCGTATCGGCATTTGGAGGATGGAGTACTGATCTTACGTATGACACACACAAATTCTTATAAAGACACATAGATCTTGATTTCATTTACTGTACAAACATTAGGTTGACAAGTTGGCAAACTTGTTGATTCAGACATGCAGGCGTTAGTCGCAAGAAAGGAATAAGTCGAGTGGAGAAAGAATGGTCCGGTGTTTAAACCGTAATTATCTTTTCCGCTCTTAAGCGGCAGGAATTAGCACCATCATACAAGGTATAGGTTGCTAAGACTTCATCGGGCCTTATCCCTCCGTCTTTCTTGATAATCGTTAAAAAGAACTTGCGAGTGCAAATATATATATTTAATCCACTTAAATAGTAGACTTTATATAATTTTTTTTCTTTGCGCCTGTATAGGCAGGAGATATGATAAGTTGGTGCGCTGATCGGAACATAAAAATGGCCGACTGAAGCC
>JBEVNF010000520.1:0-8657 GCA_040508255.1 Flavitalea sp. | reverse complement strand
TATTAAGATCGACTTTATCAAATGGAATAGTTGATCGGGCTGTCCTCGAAAACTCAAGCAGATTTTCGATAAGGATCCTCATGTTATCTGTGGCCGCAACAATGCGTTCCGCATACCGCTTACCCTCAGCACCCATTTCCTCACTATGGCGGGAAAGCAATCTTTCTGAAAAGGTGGAAAGCTTTCTTAATGGCTCCTGCAGATCATGAGAGGCGATGTATGCGAATTCCTCAAGATCTTTATTACTCCTGTTAAGATCACTTACAATCGACTCAAGATTACGTTCGTATGATCTTAATTGTGTGATATCCCGGGAAGTTCCGATGATCTTTACAGCATCATTATGCTCGTTCCGGATCACACGGCCAAAGGTCTGAAGACGCTTGGTTTCACCACCTCTCGTAGTGATGTTATATTCATAACTGAAATCATTCCTATGCTTTATTGCCTCGTTTCTGATATGCAGACTTTTCTCCCAGTCTTCCCTGTGTACATGCAACATATACAATCCGGCATTGATCAATAACCTGCCGGCATGCTCAGCCGGGTCGTACCCAAACAAACTGTACATACCATCGGACCAACTGATTTTTTCTTCCTCAAGATCTTCTTCCCATGATCCGAAGTCAAGGAATTTCTCTTTCTCCTGCATGCTTTCCTTATACGAAACAAGTTCTTCCTGTCTTGCTACTTCCTGTGAAATGTCAAGCATGCTTCCCACAACCTTTTGCACAATGCCAGCATCATCTACTACCAGCTTTCCCCTTGTTGAAATCACTCTTCGGTTACCCTTATGCGTTATAACAGAATAAACAGTCGTGAAAGTAGATTTCGAAATGATAGATTTCTCAATAACATTCCTGAGCATTTCCCGGTCACTTTTTACCACATGAGCGAGATACACATCAAAGTTTACGATGGGCGCATCTTTGTCTTTATCATACTCCATGATTCGATAAATACCATCGCTCCAGGAAATATCGGTGGTGGCAAGATCGTATGTGAACATCCCAAAACCAAGCAGTTGCTCGGTCTCAAGCTGAACCTGCTTAAGCTGAGCGATCTCCTGGGTACTCTTGAACTGATCAGTAATATCCTCGGCTATAAAGAGCAGGGAACCTGCCTCACCTTTGTCATTGCGGCGAAGAACGGTTCCCCTCGTGCGAAAATATCTCCAGTCACCCTGCTTATCGTTCAGACGACATTCATATAGGTGACTTTTATCGTCTTCAAGACCATGAAACTTTGCAAGTTCTTCCTGAACCAGTTCCTGGTCGTCTTTAAATACCAGTTGCTGAATGCCATCGTTCCACCCGGAAATTTCGTCGAAAGTGAAACCAAGTACGTCAGTGATCTTTTTATTTATAAAACGCAGCTTCTTCTCTGAAGTATCATACACATAGATGATCGCCGGAAAAAAATCATTGATCTTCTCCTGGAAATTATCTCCCACAATACCATCACCAAACAATTTCTTCAGATGAAAAAGATCATCGTTATTCTCCATGTTACCCATACTCACTACAAATTATTAAGCTCCTGGTATTGCTTCATCTTGTTATAAAGGGTCTTCCTGTCAATGTTCAGGATACGAGCCGCTTTACTCTTGTTATAATTTGCTTTTTTCAACGCTTCAAGGATCATCTCATATTCGGCATCAAGACTGGCTTCTTTCAATGAAAGATCGCAATGATGCGCTCTTGGAGATTCACCACCAGTGGCCGGAGCAACTGCAGGTTGTGCAGCAGCAGCGACGGGTTCCTGCGCAACATCAAACTGAAGTTTACTATGATTTGAAATTTCAAATGGAAGTGTCCTGACATCAACGAGTTCACCATCCGATAAAAGCACTGCACGTTTTACAACGTTTTTCATTTCACGAAGGTTACCGTGCCACACATAGTTCAGGAATATATTCTCAACATCTTTTGAAAATCCTTTAATGGATTTTTCAAGTTCCTTGTTGGTAAGCTGGAGGAAGTGACGTGCAAACATCATAATATCTTCCTTACGCTCACGCAGAGGTGGTACGTCAATGCTGAATTCGTTAAAACGGTGATACAGATCCTCACGGAAAATCCCTTTGCGGGCAGCATCCCATAAACGTTCGTTACTCGCAATGATTATACGAACATCCAGTTCAATATCCTTTACACCACCCACCCTGCGCATCTTCCTTTCCTGTACAACACGCAGCAATGAAACCTGGATATCGTAAGAGAGGTTTGCAATTTCATCAAGAAATATCGTACCGCCATTTGCAAGTTCAAAACTACCCTGCTTCTGATTCAGCGCACCTGTAAATGATCCTTTTTCATGACCAAATAATTCAGAACCCGCAAGTTCTTTTGACAAGGCACCACAATCAATAGCGATAAATGGCTTGTCTTTTCTTTTACTTCTTTTATGAATTTCCTGTGCGATGGCTTCCTTGCCGGAACCACTCTCGCCATATATGATTACACTGTAGTTTGTTGGTGCTACAAGATCAATTTGTTTAAGGATAGTCTGGAATACAGGACCGTCACCAAAGATTGTATCTGCACCCGCCTGTCCCGCCTTGCGTTCGCGACCATCTGTTGTTCTGATCACGGCAGCAGGAGTACCATTACCATTTTCCTGTACAGGCTGGCGCATGCTTTCAGCCGGTGCACTCATAGCCTTCTTTATTGTCATCAGAATTTCATCTGGGATCAGGGGCTTCGTAACATAATCGTAAGCGCCCAGTTTCATTACTTCAACAGCTGTCTTGATATCGCTGTAACCCGTAATGATTATAAATGGAACAAAAGGGAATTTCTCCTTCATCTTCACAAGCACGGTATTACCATCCATATCTTCAAGCCGAAAATCGCACATCACAAGATCTGGCTTGAATTCATCGGCCATTTCAAGCGCTTTTTTACCACTGTACACTTCAGCAACATCATACCCATGGCGTGATAAAAATTTTTTTAACAGCAAGCACATGTCGCGGTCGTCGTCAATGATCAGGATTTTCTGCATAACAGTTTTTGTTTATTTGGATTGTTTTTTGACTAAATTATTAACTCCAGATACCACGCAGATGTGCAACAGGAATCTGTAAGAGTTCGCGATATTTTGCTACAGTACGGCGCGCAATTGAATATCCTTTTTCTGCAAGGATGGTCACAAGCTGCTGATCAGTAAGTGGGTGTTTTTTATCCTCCTGGCGAATCACTTCTTCAATTGTTGACTGGATCACACGGTTACTTGTGGATTCTCCTTTCTCATTCACAAGACCTTCAGTAAACAGGTCCTTTAAAAGCAAAGTTCCAAAACTGGTTTCAGCATACTTATTACTGGTGATCCTTGAAATAGTTGAGATATCAAGGTTTACCATATCAGCCACATTTTTCAGGATCATTGGTTTCAACATCCTGATATCACCTTCCTTGAAATACTCATGCTGTAGTTTCACAATTGTTTTCATCACCTGGAGCATGTTGGTTTCGCGCTGACGGATCGCATCGATGAACCACTGAGCAGACTGAAGTTTATTACGCAGATAAACCTTTGCTTCCTTTTGCTGCTTTCCTTCGCACTGCGCCTCCACAGATTCTTTCCAGGAAGTATTAATATGTAGTGTGGATGATCTGCTGTTGTATAGTTCAACTTCGAGCTTGTCTCCATCAAGACGTACGATAAAGTCCGGGATGATCTTCTGACGGTCGGTTGCCGCTTTCGCACTCTCAGTAACAGGACGCATCTTAAGCGTCGAGATCAGGTGAAGTACGATCTTTAATTCTTCTTCATCGATTCCCAGGCGCTGACAGATTTTATCCATGTTGGCACCCTTCATCTCATCATAATAATCTCTCAGCAAGGTGATCGCAACCTTGACATCCGGTTGCTTTGTGTTCATCCTTTCCAGCTGGATCAACAAACATTCGCGTGTATCTGCAGCTCCAAGACCGTATGGTTCCAATTGCTGAATCTTTGTTAATACAGAAGCAAGCTCATCAGTTTCAACCCATGCGCCATTCTTGAAAGAATAATTTTCTGCAACCTCCTCGAGCGATTGTTCAAGCATTCCATAATCGTTCAATGAGTCTATAATAAAGTCAGCGATCTTCCAGTCTTTATCATCAATCCAGATCATTCTGAACTGTTGTTTTGCTTCGTCGCGGAAATCCACTGAGTCAGCAAGTGAAGACTGGAAAGAAGTGTCTTCAGGGAGATAGTTTGCGTACTCCAGTTTGTAATCAGGGATGTCATCATACATAAACTCATCATAGTCCTTAAAGTCCTCTACAGTTCCCGAGTCGGCTGAATCTGTATTCTCTGCGTCATCACCTTTCTCTAGTAAAGGGTTTTCCTCTAGTTCCTGCTGAATTCGATGTTCAAGTTCCAGCTGGTTAAGTCTGAAGAAATTCAGAAGTTGAATCTGCTGTGGCAGAATCTTCAATCCTTGCTTTTGAGTGAGATTTTGTTGAATCATATCAGATTACATTTTGTGGTAGTTAGTGTTCCAACAAAAGCACCAAAAAACCCAAAACGGGGAATTATTTTCAGGTTTAAACAATCAATTGAATTTCAAATAATTACAAATACAACAACCTTCATTTGTGTAATGTCAGTAATCTTTTCTACAATTATTCCGCGCTGATTTGGGTAATATTTTCATCACAAATTGAAGTTGAGGCTGAAATCCCCATTTAAATTTTGAGAGGGATTTGTCAGAAATGTAGAATATTTTACCCGTAACTGGTCGAAGTTTTTATGAGGTGATGATTTTCACTCCTTTGGGGGACGCTTTCATCAACTCCAACCGAATTTTTGTACTTTCGCAACCAATAAATCATTTATGACTCAGGCTTCGATTTTGATCGCTGACGATGACGCAGACGACCGTTATTTACTGGAAACCGCGTTTTCGGAGAAAGGGTATACAGAGAAGATCGAATTTGTGGAAAATGGCGTTGAAGTCCTGAACTACCTTGATCAGATCAAGGGATCTTCTGACGCGGAAACACGCTATCCAAAATTTGTACTTCTGGATCTTAATATGCCAAAAAAAGATGGAAGGGAAGTGCTCAGAGCAATGAAAGAAAATCCCGAATTCAAAAAAATCCCGGTGATCGTTTTTACAACAACCAGGAATGAGAGCGAGATACGGAGATGCTATGAGCTTGGGGCAAATACATATATCATCAAACCCGTGAGCTTTGACGCACTTTTAAGCGTTGTCGAAAACATAAGAAGCTACTGGTTGCACACCGCAGCGATTCCCGCTTAAATGATCAGGTAATCTTTTTTAGTAGCTTTGAAATCATAGACGGCTTCGCCGGATTCGCTACAATATTGTTTGTAAATTTCTTCACGACAAACGGCAATACCGTTTTTACTGCCCATCCTGCTCTCTTAAACAGAAATTTTCTCATCAACAAATCAGTGGATAAGCTTACTGCCATTCCCAGCAACGGATTGGACACTGTTTTCTTACCAAAGCTCCCCACAAAAGAAAGCATATTGGAAGCAGGCTTCAATCCGGTCTTGATCCCTTGTATGTCGAGTTTGACAAGTTCTTTTTGCGCGTCCAGTAAGGATTGCAGGCGTTCTTTTTCCAGCAGCAAATCGTTGTAAGTTCGTATAGTTCTACTCATAAATCTTTTTCACTATAAAATTCCTGAAGAATGGGTCAATTACACTTTTACGCATCAGTATTATACATAGGATCACAACCAGGTAAATCCCGGCAACGATGAAATACCCGGCCATTATACTATCAAGCATTCCACCTATCCACCAACTTAATCCCATTCCTATAAACAACAGGACAAAGATGGAAAGTATGGCCAGGATTAGGGCAGCAATAATCCCTGATCCTGCAGCAGAAGTTTTTTCGGTCAATTTCAGCATTCCGAGCTTGTAGTAAGTTTCTGCGTAATCAGTAGCGTGCTCAATCAGTTCTTCAGCCTTTTCTTTAATTTCAGCCATAATGGTGGTTTAGTCAAAACACAAAAGATCAGGCAGGAGGTTCCTGCCTGATTATATTAACAATGCTGATTAACTCAGACCTTGCTTTAATTTATTGATCCTGTTCTCAGCCTCTGATCTGAGATTTGATGCTTCGTCTACAGCTGTTTCCTTTAATGAACCAAGCTTTTCTTTTCCCGATACAACAAGGTCAGCTATGTCGCCTGCGAAGTCGCTTGCTTTGCTTCTGATGCGTTCGCGAAGCTCACTACCCTTTTCAGGAGCTAACAATAAACCTATCACAGCGCCCGCAGCTGCTGCGCCTACTATACCTAAAATGATTTTTGTGTTGGTAGTCATAACTGATTTTTTATATTTTACTAATACCGGATAAAGGCAAAAAATCGTGCCGCCGGACACTTAACGTGCTGAAATTACGTTATGTGCTACATGGGAATATAATTCCCCGGATCACATTTCGCACGATTTTTAAAGGCGCAAAAACGGACGGCATTTCTTTTATATAATTTATGGGCACGCTAAAAAATTTCATGGAGAAGGTTTTAATAATAGATGATGAGGTAGACCTGTGTCTTTTGATGAAAACTTTCTTTAATCAAAAGAAGCTGTATGTGGTCGAGTTGGCACACACACTAAATGATGGTCTCTCCAAGATTGACAACTTCTCTCCCGACATCGTTTTTCTGGACAATAATCTACCTGATGGCTTAGGTTGGGATCACGCACCCGAGATACTTGAACGTCACCCGGCTGTAAAATTGAATCTCATAAGCGCTTATCATCCAAACCTCCCCAGCGTGAAGGTTACTCCCAATCTTAAAATATGGGAAAAGCCAATTTCATTAAAAGCAATCGACACGTATCTACACAAAAAATAACCCCTACTTTCCTCCACAGTTCAGCGTTTCAATTTTTTTGCATGATTTGCATATTTTTTGCAAATTTATTCAGCTGTTTACTTTTATATTCGTGAGTATAACTGGCTGCTATGACATTACTCACCATTGGTTTATGTATTCTTTCACTTGTGATCCTGATCTCCTGGGGTAAGGTAAATGCATTTCTCGCGTTTTTAATTGTATCAATTGCAACAGGTCTGCTACTTGGTATTCCACTCAGTGCAGTAACAACTTCGGTGCAAAAAGGAATTGGTGACACGCTCGGGAGCCTTGTGATCGTGATCAGCCTCGGGGCTATGTTGGGTAAACTGGTTGCTGAATCTGGCGCAGCACAGCAGATCGCGTCCACAATGATGGGAATTTTCGGGGCGAAGTACATCCAATGGGCGCTTATGGCCACGGGTTTTATCGTAGGGATCCCGCTTTTTTATAATGTGGGATTTGTGTTGATGATCCCGCTTATCTTTTCAGTCGTGTACCAGTATAAGTTACCGGCAGTATACATCGGGCTTCCGATGCTTGCATCTTTGTCGGTTACTCACGGATTTCTTCCACCCCATCCGGCGCCAACCGCTCTGGTTGCACAGTTTCATGCAAACATGGGTCTGACGCTGTTGTATGGTCTTGCAGTTGCGATACCCGCAATCATTATTGCAGGGCCCGTTTTCTCAAGAAGTCTCAAAGGAATCATTTCAATACCTCTCAAAACTTTCCAGGTAAGCACATTGCCGCCAGAAGAATTACCAGGAAAGGCAAATAGCTTTTTATCATCGCTCTTACCAGTAATCCTGCTGATGACCACCACTGCACTGCCTGCAATCATGCCGGCAGAGGGCACTGCTAAAGAAGTGATGATCTTTATCAGTGATCCGGCAATCGTTATGCTGATCGCTTTGATCGTTGCCACATTCACGCTGGGCACAGGCATGGGCAAAGACATGGGACATCTCATGAACCTTTATGGCGATGCTGTGAAGGATATTGCTATGATCATTTTTATTGTAGCCGGTGCAGGTGCATTGAAGCAAGTATTTATAGATAGTGGAGTCAGCGGCCAGATCGCTTCTGTACTTCAGACCTGGAACATTCATCCGCTTGTACTTGGCTGGTTGATCGCCGCGATCATCAGGGTTTGTATTGGTTCTGCAACGGTTGCCGGTTTAACTACAGCTGGTATTATGGCACCGATACTGATCGCATCAAATGCTAATCCAAATTTAATGGTGCTTTCGATCGGCGCGGGAAGCCTGATGTTCTCCCACGTAAACGACGGCGGGTTCTGGATGTTCAAGGAATACTTCAACCTGGGTATGAAAGATACTTTGCGTTCCTGGAGCCTTATGGAGACCATTGTTGCAGTTGTTGGCTTAGCCGGCGTGATGATTTTGAATACCTTTGTATAGTCAGAAAGATAATTTTTCTTAATTAATCTAACAGTTATGGCTATACGTACAGGCATTGTTGGCTTTGGGATTTCCGCGAAAGTATTTCACGCACCTTTTATTTCCACCATACCTGAATTTGAACTGGTAAGTATTCTTGAAAGATCTAAATCAGAATCAAAAGAGTTGTATCCGGATGTAAAGATCGTGCGCACGATCGAAGAGATGGTTACCGATCCCATTATAGAACTTGTTGTGATCACTACCCCAAACGATACACATTTTCCTTATACAAAACTCGCTCTGGAAGCAGGCAAACATGTTGTTCTTGAGAAACCATTTGCCAATAACTCAGAAGAAGCCAGGGAGCTTGTCGAGATCGCTGCACGCACCGGAAAGATGCTCAGTGTATATC
>JBEVNF010000412.1:0-3426 GCA_040508255.1 Flavitalea sp. | reverse complement strand
GCCGGCAGCGGGTTGTCAGTTACCAGATTATCGAAAGCCTCGCTTTTTTCATCATTTGCCGCCAGCCATTTTTCCTTCGCCTTTTCCTTGTCTATATATTCAACAGTCTTTGTATAGGGTCTCGAAGAGATGTAAGATTTAAGGGAGTCAATATCGGCCTGGTTCGCGGTTTTGCGCAGATAAACCTGCAGCGTAACGTCTTCTTTCAGTTTTTTCACATACATCTGTGCATTCAGGAATAACCAACCGAAGATCCCAACGAAAAATAATACGATGGTAACACCCAGGATCGCCATGAAATATGAAGGCTTGGAACGTTTTGCGGACGCCTTTCCGAATTGAGCCATAATTTATTCTGTTTATTGAGTGATTACTGATCTGAGGCTGGGCAAAATTAACGGTTTTAACGCCACTTTGCCTAAATTTGCCCCCTCCTTAACGGTCATATCAATCTAAAAATTTTAGTGACTATCAGCTTTTTAACTTTTTAACAACGGCTGCAAAAGGAGCGATCTTAAATATTATCAGATAATGGAATATAATTTCAGGGAAATAGAACAAAAGTGGCAGGATCAATGGAAGCAACAGGGGGCATACAAAGTCAGCAACCCGGAACCAGGTAAGACCGCGAAACCAAAGTACTATGTTTTGGATATGTTCCCTTATCCGAGTGGTGCTGGGCTTCACGTTGGTCACCCGCTCGGTTATATTGCCAGCGATATCTTTTCCCGCTATAAAAGAACCAAAGGTTTCAATGTATTGCATCCTATGGGTTATGATGCGTTTGGTCTGCCTGCCGAACAGTATGCACTGGAGCATGGGGTACATCCTGCAGTAAGTACAGCAAATAACATCGGGAATTTCCGTAAGCAACTTGATAAAATAGGTTTCTGTTTTGACTGGGATCGCCAGGTGAATACCAGCGAAGAAGGGTATTACAAATGGACACAGTGGATCTTCCTTCAACTTTTCAAATCATTCTATAACAGGAAAACTGCCAAGGCAGAATCTATCGATGTACTTGTGGCAGCTTTTGAAAAGGAAGGTAACATGAACCATATCTGTCCCGCAGATAATGCATTGAAGTTTACCGCGGATCAATGGAGAGGAATGAGCGAACAAGATCAGCAGGATATCCTGATGAACTATCGGCTTTCTTTCTGCGGTTATGGTGAGGTGAATTGGTGTGAGGCTTTGGGCACAGTGCTGGCAAATGACGAAGTTGTGAATGGTGTAAGTGAGCGTGGTGGATTCCCGGTAGTAAAGAAAAAGTTGCGTCAATGGTACCTGCGTATCACTGAGTATGCAGATCGTTTGCTTTCAGGTCTTGAGACCGTTGAGTTCAGCGATGCCATGAAAGAAATGCAGACCAACTGGATCGGTAAGAGTTATGGTGCTGAAATAGATTTCGAGATCCAGGGGTTAGCCGGACAATCATTGCGTGTTTACACAACAAGACCTGATACCATATTTGGTGTTGACTTTATGGTGATTGCCCCGGAGCATGAACTTGTTGATGTGCTCACTATGCCTGAGCAATTAAGTGCTGTGCAGGAGTATATCACTTATGTAAAGAGTCGCAGTGAACGTGAGCGTATGGCTGAGAAACGTATTTCAGGTTGCTTTACCGGTGCTTATGTTTTAAATCCATTCAACAATCAACCGATCCCTGTATGGATCTCTGAATATGTATTGGCAGGTTATGGTACCGGAGCTATTATGGCTGTACCATGCGGTGATGAACGTGATCTTCGTTTCGCAAAACATTTTGATATTCCTGTAACCAATATCCTTGGCGAGGCTTATAACGGTGTGGAAGCAAACGCAACCAAAGATGCTGTTCTGCATAACAGTTATTTCCTGGATGGAATCGTAATGCGGGATGCAATCAATATCGTACTTGAAAAAATTGAAGAAAGAGGTATCGGTCAGCGCAAGGTTAACTATCGTATGCGTGATGCTGCGTTTAGCCGTCAACGTTACTGGGGTGAACCATTCCCGATCAAATGGATCAATGGTATCGCCTATCCGCTTGAAGAATCTGAACTGCCTTTGATACTTCCAAAGGTTGACAGTTATTCTGCAGGACCTGAAGGCGAGGGCCCGCTTGCAAATATTGAAAGCTGGACGAGCCAACATCTTGAAACGAATACAATGCCGGGTTATGCAGGTTCATCCTGGTACTTTCTGCGTTATATGGATCCGCATAATGCTGCAGAGTTTTGTTCGAAGGCAGCATCTGATTATTGGGGACAGGTAGATCTTTATATCGGTGGAACAGAACACGCAGTGGGTCACCTGTTGTATAGCAGGTTGTGGACAAAGGTGCTTTTTGATCTTGGCTATATCAGTCATGAAGAACCATACAAGCGTTTGCTGAACCAGGGTATGATCCAGGGTAGCAGTCGTTTTGTATATCGTTTGAATATTACCAGAGACGGCGCTGCTGTGTTGAATAATGAGATCTATGTGAGCAAAGGGCTTGCAGATCGTTATAATGCAGAGGAACTTTCTTTTTCAGAATTGATTGCTGAAGTGAAGTCTCAGTTTGCTGCTTTGCCTGCGATCGATGCCGGTGATACGATTGCGATCAATCCGATCCATATTGATGTAAATGCTGTTGATGGTGTTGAACTTGATGTTGAAGCAGCAAGAAAAACAAGACACAATTATGTAAATGCTGTTTTCATTCTTGAGAATGGAAAATATATCTGTGGTGCGGAAGTTGAAAAGATGTCAAAGTCGAAATTCAACACCGTGAACCCTGATGACCTTGTTGTAAAATTTGGTGCAGATACTTTCCGCATGTATGAAATGTTCCTTGGTCCTGTTGAAATGAGCAAACCATGGGATACAAAAGGTATCGAAGGAGTTCACAGATTTTTGAAGAAGCTTTGGAGGTTGTTCTTTGATGAGCTAAAAGGTAAAGTTTGGGTAGAAGAAGCGCCAACGGCGGCTGAATTAAAAATACTGCATCGTACTATCCGTAAGATCGAAGATGATAATGAACGTTTTTCATTCAATACTGCGGTGAGTGCATTCATGGTTTGTGTGAATGAACTGACTGATCTGAAATGTCACAAGAAAGCGATACTCGCTGATCTTCTTGTTTTGCTTACTCCTTATGCCCCGCACATTACTGCTGAGCTCTGGGCTTTGCTTGGTAATGAAAATATTCTTGAGGCTGCTTATCCTGTGTTCGATGTGAAGTATGTAACTGAATCAGCTAAAGAATACCCGGTATCAATTAACGGTAAAGTGCGTACGAATATCAATATAGCGCTTGATGCAGCCCAGGCAGATGTGGAAGCAATAGTTCTTGGTAATGAGGTCGTGATCAAATGGCTGGAAGGCAAGCCACATAAGAAGATAATATATGTAAAAGGGAAGATGATAAATGTAGTGGTGTACTATCAAAGTAATGCT
>JBEVNF010000382.1:0-3593 GCA_040508255.1 Flavitalea sp. | reverse complement strand
ACCATTTTTTTAAATTCTTGATTGGCGGGCCAACCCGCTTAAAACCATGCTCTTCGCGCATTTGATCCTGTTCTGCTTCGGTCATATTTTTAGCAACACCCTGGCCCAGCTTCGTAAAGAATTCTTCCATCCGTCCTGCTGGTTGAAAGAACATAAGTAATTTTCCTTCGCCTTCTCCAACTTTTGCAAAACTATGCGGCACTTTGCGCGGACCAAATACACTATCTCCTGCCGAGACCTGGTGAATAGTGTCGCCAACCTTTATAAGGAATTGTCCCGATAAAACATACCACCATTCATCCTGTTCAAAGTGCAGGTGATGAGACGGACCGCCTTCCTTTACACGTGTCGACTCGAAAACATAAATATCACCATCTGTATCCTTTGACGATACTTTTGTGTAGAAAGTATCACCTTCAAGTAATGATATCGATTTGTCAAACCGATCTTTATTGGCCCTGACAAAGAAACCGGTATCCACCCGAAAATTACGGATAGCTTTGGCAACAGAATGAAAGGGTATTGCCGCAGCGGTTCCCAACGTCATAATGACTTTGATGAAATTATTTCTTTTCATGAATGAGGTTTTAAGTCTTACCTGAATTTAAGAAACTTCAATCATTAAATATTTTATATTTTATACATCAGTTACCTGATCTGAGCAACAACTATCGACTCAAAGTCAACCGTTCCATGTTTTGCATAGAACACAAGTTTTTTGCCTTTCTTCTCTCCCAACCTGTTTACGATACATCTTTTTCCGCCGATACTGATATCAACAATATCATCAGCCATCACAACTTCTATATGGATCTTTTTATCTACGCCCTCAACAGCTTTAATAGTTGTATTATAAAGTGACGCAGTATGATTTTGCGGGGACAACGCGAATTTATACCCATTACCCTCCCAGCTTCTGTCTGCATGCCTCAGCAACAGACCAAAATCTTCAATTGAACCTTTCACCGTCGCATCAAAACTAATACGACTGTTAAGAGGAACCCGGTCAAAATAAAAAGCACCAAGACCATCCGGGGATGTTATTCTGAATGATGAGTGCGTAAGCTCCCTAACTGTCGGATCTTTTGAAACAACAAGTTTAATCGCAGCAGAAGTTGGAGGAATGAGTTCAGGTGCAAACTTCGTAGACAAACTTCCATCCTTTTCCTGTATCACTTCGCGGATCACAACATTGCCACCAAAGATCTCCCCATTGTTATCTTTTCCGTCACGCTTTGAAGGCACCCACCCTGCTGCAATACGACGACCATTAGTGAAAGCAGCTGTCTTAACAACATTCGTCCAGTCTTCATCAAGTGCCTGTGATGAAGGATATTGCCAGGGACCATACTTATTTTTTGACTGAAGATAGAATGTGTTTCCACCACGGCCATAGACCAGGTAATACCAACCGTTCCATTCAAAATAGTCAGGACATTCAGGAACATCATCCTGTGTTACTATCAACGGTTTTTCAACGCCCCATTGCTTAAGGTCTTTTGAAACAAGATGAACCATTGCACCGTTTGCTCTTGTGATTGAACTGTCCGAAGAACTGGAAACGAATAAATGAAAATTACCAGCTTCATCAACAACTACTTTTGGATCACGAAAATCACGTTTGCTGTAACCGGGAGCAGAAGTATAAAATGGATTGGGTTTCTGCTTTGTGAACCTGATGCCATCAGGGCTGGTGGCATAACTCAGTTGTTCATTTACCTTTCCATCTTTATCAATCAATCTTGTAGCATAGAACGCATAGAATACATTATCCTTCACCACAACAGAACCTGTGCAGATCGATTTTTCCCAATCCTCATCTATGCCGATCACAACCGGATAATGTTTCCATGTTTTAAGATCTGTTGATGTACTGAGTGCCCATTGATGACCGCCAAGTCCGTTCAATGCAGAATGATGTGCAGAGTCAAGTAACCAGTACAAATAATATGTACCCTTATGAAAGAATGGAATACAATCACCAACAAACAGGTTACCTGTCGGTTTAAAGTATTGCATTTTTGTAGGTGATTCTTTCGCTGCGTCAAAATTGAGTTTGAATTGTGCGGATGCTGAAAAAGAAATCAGCAGACAGGCGATAAGGAGATGGTTCATATGTTTTGATTTAAGCAATTGTCCCTACCTTCAAACCTATGAAATCATTTACAACTTTGCTTGCATTTCTCTGCATACATTTCATTGTATCTGCTCAAACAACGAAACCCAATATTATATTCATTCTTACCGATGATATGGGTTATGGAGATATCAGTTGTTTTAACGGACTATATCCAACACCCGGTGTAGACCGGATGGCTGCAGAAGGCACGAAGTTCACCAACTACTATAGTGCGGCACCAGTTTGCTCTCCATCCCGTGCGGGCTTCCTGACAAGTATGGCCCCGGCCAAATGGAAGATCAATAATTATCTCAGTGATAAGAAACACAATGCTACCTGCGAACAGAACGACTTCCTCGATCCGGCGGCTCCATCCATAGCGAAAGTGTTCAAAGCTGCGGGTTATAAAACGGGGCATTTCGGCAAATGGCATATGGGTGGCGGTCGTGATGTTAAAAATGCTCCATCTATTGCTGAATACGGTTTTGATGAATGGAACAGCACCTGGGAAAGTCCCGATCCCGATCCGCTTTTGACTTCTACCAACTGGATCTGGGCAGACACAGATAGTGTCAAAAGATGGAACCGCACAGCTTACTTTGTTGATAAAACACTCGAATTCCTCAGAAAAAATAAAGGCACTCCATGCTTTATCAATTTGTGGCCAGATGATGTACATACACCATGGGTTCCGGGTGATGATTATATAAGATCAGAAAATGAATCAGAAAAAAGTTTTAAAGAAGTTCTTAAAGATTATGATGTACAGATCAACAGGTTGCTGGATAGCCTGAAAACAACTGGCCTCGACAAAAACACGATTGTTGTATTTACAAGTGATAACGGTCCTGCGCCGAATTTCAGGCAGGATCGCAGCGCAGGCATGCGTGGAGCAAAGGTATCGTTGTATGAAGGCGGAATAAGAATGCCTTTCATTATCTGGGCCCCCGGAAGAGTACCTGCAGGAAAAACAGATTCTGTATCTGTGCTTTCCGCTACAGATCTCACACCCTCATTTGCGAACATGGCTGGCATCAGCTATAATGGAAAAAGTGATGGGGAAGACAGGAGTGCAGCATTGCAAGGCGAAACATCATCAAGAAAGAAACCTATATTCTGGGAATATGGCCGCAACGATATCAGTTTTCGCTATCCAAAGAAACCAAACAGATCACCTACCCTTGCTGTTCGCGATGGCAAATGGAAACTATTAATGGATCGTGATGGAAGTAGCATCGAACTCTATGATATTGTAACTGACAAAAATGAAACCAGTAATGTAGCAGCCGCTCAGAAGAAGCTGGTGAAAAAGCTTACCGCAAAGATCAATAAATGGTATGCTTCAATAAGATCACTCTGATTTGAGAACTTTGGCAGGATTTGAGAATGCTATCTTCAAGGATTGCAAACCAATGGTACCTACTACTATTATAGCAGAAATTACTCCAGCCATACCAAAAATCCACCAACTCAT
>JBEVNF010000374.1:0-5797 GCA_040508255.1 Flavitalea sp. | reverse complement strand
GCAGCGCGGGACGCATCAGAAAAATCTATGGGGACGAGTATTGTCTGCATATGACAAAAGTTTATATAAAGTTAAGCAATTCAGCAAGTAAGAAGGTTTGTGGTCGGGTCAAAAACCGGTAATTTCGGTTTATGAGAAGATCAGCTTACCTGCTCCTTTTACTGTTTTTAATCATGGCAGTGGAAACCGCACTTTCTCAGACAAATCTCCCTGCCATCGACAGCTGTATTGTATTGCGAACATTGGCAAACGGCAGGAGTCGCATGCAGCCGGATGGCAGCCTGGTGGCCAGTCTGAGTCGCGGCAATACCACTGAATTTTACCGGGTGTCGGGTGGTGAGTGCCGGCGTTTTTCTGTTGTGCCGGTAACTGCGGTAGCTGTAGCATTTAACAACACTGCCAGCAAAGCATATATCCTGCATTCAAAAACCTGGAAAGGCTTGCTTCTTACTGCAATCGACCTGAAAGCAGGTAAAATAACGGCAACAACTACTGTGCCCGGCAAAGCCAATTCGGTGTCGGTCAGTGCAGAAGATTCGATACTTGCAATAGCTTCCGGACCGGTAATCAAAACCTATGATCCGGAAACGCTAAGGCATCAGAAGGTTTTCTGGGAGGCCACAAAGCAACAGCAGGTCGTATTTAACCCGGTTACCCAGGGACAGCTGGCAAGTGTTGCACCTGCCAACACAATCCAGGTAAGGGATCTTGTGAATGACAAGCTGGTCATGGAGATCAGGGCACATATGGCACCGATCGTGTGGCTGCAATTTGATCCGACAGGGAAAAAACTCGCCAGTTATGACAGTCACGGCAGACTACTCGTATGGAACCTGGAAACACAGCAACTTTTGATGGAACTCGATGAGCCGCAGAGTGTACCATCCTTCTCGAATAACGGCAGGATCTATTGGGATAATGGTTTCAGGCGACGTGAGGTGGATCTTAACGATAATGACAGTGTTACTCTGAAACCGGGCGATGGCGATGTGGCCCTTCTAAAAAAGGCTTCCTTTAAACGGGTTCAGATCTACCCCCAACCCATCATCGCCTACACACCTGAAACAGGTTTTCTCGCGGGTGCTGCAGCCAATATCATGATCAATCCCAAAAAACCGCGAAAAGATCCACGTAATTATCTGCCTTCTTCTATCGCACCAACGGTTACCTATGGTTTTGGTGGGAAGCAGCTGAACACCGGGCTGATGGCAGAGATTTTTACAGGAGACGGCTGGCAGTTCAATGCAAAGATCAACTACAATATCAACGAAAGGAATTTCTTTTTTGGAGTAGGGGAAAATGCACACCGGTCTAACAGGGAAGCATACACGAACGATGCTTTCAGTTTTTATGGAACCATCCTGAAACAGATCACGCATCCTGTGAAGGCTGGCTTGCAGTATAATTTCCGGCACAATACCCCTGCTGATTTTGAAGATGGAATCTCATCAGATCCCGTATTCCGCGGAGGCTGGCTCGGCGGATTAGGTCCCGCGATACAACTGGATTTCAGGGATGATATCGTTTATCCATCAAAGGGAAGTTTGCTGGACGCTAACATCATATGGTATAGTTCCCGGACAGGCAGCAATTATTCCTATTCTGATCTTATGTTGAATTACAGGAAATATTTCCCATTGAGATTTGGCCGTTCACAGAAAGTACTTGCGCTACAGGCGATGGTGGAAGCAACCTGGAACGGGCAGCCACCATTTTACCAGTTGCCATACCTCGGTTCCGATCGCATTATGAGAGGTGTATTCAGAAATCTTTATATCTATCCGCAGGTTGCGATGGCCCAGGCGGAATACAGGTCGACCATTATCCCCAATGATAACCGTTATGGATATGTGCTGTTTGCAGGTGCAGGGGATGGGGCAACCGATTTTTTTAAAAACTATCAGTCAGATATAAAATTCGTTTATGGTGCCGGTTATCGTCACCAGCTTTTGCCAAAAATGCGTGTTGATATGCGGATAGATGCGGCCTTTACAAGCAAGGGTGATTTCGGGATATTTGCGGGAGCCGGGGTAGCGTTCTAAAAAACAAATCCCGCCAAAGCTTTATGCGAAGGCGGGAGTTTGTGCGCTTGGAGGGACTCGAACCCCCACGGATCACTCCACTAGATCCTAAGTCTAGCGCGGCTACCAATTACGCCACAAGCGCATTTGATTTGCGATCCTACCTTCCTGAAAAACGATACCGTTTCACTGAAAGGAGTGCAAAAGTAGGAGTTTTATGATAAATACAAAAAACACTTTCTTTTTTGTAAATTCGTAGAGATAAAAAGATGCATGGATACAGTAGCTGCGATACCGAAATATAACCTCAACGAAGAGCAGGAAAAGAAATTGATACTGCGTGAATACCGGGCCTTGCTAAGGGGATTAAAAACAAAATTGAAACCGGGCGACAAGGAATTGTTGCGTACCGCATTTGAGCTTGCAGCAGAAGCGCATCTCACCACCCGCCGCAAAAGTGGCGAGCCTTATATCCTGCATCCACTGGCCGTTGCAAGAATCTGTATAGAGGAAATCGGGTTGGGTGTACGTTCTACTATCTGCGCCCTTCTTCATGATACTGTAGAAGATACCGATATCACACTCCGTGATATTGAGCGTGAATTTGGCTCTGAGATAGCCCGTATTGTTGATGGACTAACAAAAATTTCTTCTGTTATAGATGTGAACGCATCACAGCAGGCAGAAAATTTCAAAAAAATCCTTCTGACACTTACTGATGACCCGAGAGTGATCCTGATAAAGCTTGCAGATCGTTTGCACAACATGCGTACGATGGACAGCATGAAGCGTGAGAAGCAACTGAAGATTTCTTCGGAAACAGTTTACGTATATGCACCGCTCGCGCACCGGATGGGTCTCTACAATATCAAGACTGAAATGGAAGATCTGTCCATGAAATATCTTGAGCCCGAAGAGTACAAGGATATCGCGAAAAAACTTGCTGAAACAAAACGTGAACGTTCAAGGTATATCAATGAATTTATCAAACCGATCAGGGAAAAACTTGAACGGGGTGGTTTTCATTTTGAATTATATGGCCGCCCGAAAAGCATTCACTCCATCTGGAACAAGATGCGTAAGAAGGGTGTGGATTTCGAAGAAGTTTATGATCTGTTTGCGATCAGGGTGATCCTTAGTTCGCCGCAGGAAAGAGAAAAGGAGGATTGCTGGAAAGTTTATTCTACGATCACAGATGAATATACCCCGGCGCCGGAGCGGTTACGTGACTGGTTGAGTAATCCGAAAGCGAACGGCTACGAGGCCCTGCACACAACAGTGATGGGTCCGCAGGGGAAATGGGTCGAGGTTCAGATCCGTACCAAGCGTATGAATGAAATTGCGGAAAAAGGTCTCGCGGCACACTGGAAATATAAAGAGGGAACAAGTGATGAGAGCCGGTTTGACAAATGGTTTCACCAGATAAGGGAGGCGCTGAATAATCCTGACACAGATACAGTCGATTTTCTCCAGGATTTTAAAACAAGCTTTCTTACTGAAGAGATCTATGTATATACTCCGAAAGGTGACGTGAAAATGTTACCAATGGGCTCTACTGCGCTTGACTTTGCATTCTCGATTCACACTATGGTTGGATCGCAGTGTATTGGTGCGAAGTTGAATCACAAGCTGGTTCCGCTGAGCCAGAAATTACGAAGTGGTGACCAGGTGGAGATCATTACTTCTTCAAAGCAAAAGCCCAATGATGACTGGCTGAAGATGGTGGTTACTGCGAAAGCAAAAACCAAGATCAAAGACGCCCTGAAGGAAGAAAAAAGAAAGGTTGCGGATGATGGGAAGTATATGCTTCAAAAGAGGCTCGAGCATTTTGGAGCTGCCTACAACCAGCACAATGTAGATATTCTGACTTCGTATTATAAACTTCCTTCATCTCTCGATCTCTATTACCAGATCTCGGTGAAAGCTATTGATCTGAGCGAGCTTAAGGAATTTCAGTTGCTGGGTGATAAACTTGAACCACCCAAACCTGTAAAAATAGTTCATGAGCCAAAGGCAGAAACGCCCGCGCAGAGCGCGCTTGCAAAGAAGGATGCGGAACTGATCATTTTTGGCGAAAGCAGTGACAGGATCGTTTACACACTGGCAAATTGTTGCAAACCCATTCCGGGCGATGATGTATTTGGATTTGTAACCACTGGTAAAGGGCTTACTATCCACCGGACCAACTGTCCGAATGCCGCCAAACTGATGGCCAATTACGGGCACAGGGTTGTAAAAACCAAATGGGCAAAAAACAAGGAGATCTCTTTCCTTACAGGTCTCAAGATTGTTGGTCTCGATGATGTTGGTGTGATCCATAAGATCACCAACCTGATTTCGGGTGAGTTGAAAATCAACATCAATGCGATGACGATCGAGGCGCGGGAAGGTCTGTTTCACGGAAACGTGCGGATCTATGTGCATGATAAGGAAGAGCTGGATGAGCTGGTTATCCTTCTTAAGAAACTGCCTGGAATCGAAACGGTTGATCGCTATGATACAGAGGCCTGAGAACCTCGTTCGGTTTATTTAACCTAATCTACCTATTTTTGCCGCTCTTCAGCAAAACTTAAAAGCAAATCAATGGTTGATGTATTATTAGGTCTTCAATGGGGCGATGAAGGCAAGGGTAAGATTGTGGACTTTCTTGCTCCGCAGTATGATGTTATTGCCCGCTTCCAGGGAGGCCCGAATGCGGGTCACACTTTGTATGTGAACGATAAAAAGATCGTTCTTCACCAGATTCCTTCAGGTATTTTTCATCAGAACACGATCAACCTGATCGGTAATGGTGTGGTGCTTGATCCGGTGACCCTCAAAAGAGAATGCGAATCAGTAAAGGCATTCGGAGTTGACTACGCTAAAAATCTTTATATCTCTCAGCGTACGCATGTAATCCTTCCAACGCATCGCGCACTGGATAAGGCTTCTGAGATCATTAAAGGAAATGAGAAGATCGGTTCAACCCTGAAAGGTATCGGACCTGCTTACATGGATAAAACCGGTCGTAACGGTTTGCGTGTAGGCGATCTTTTTGACAAGACTTTTACAACCCAGTATATCAAGTTGCGTCTGAAACATCAGAAACTTCTTGACAGTATGAATTTTCATGAAGATATTTCTGCATGGGAAGAAGAATTTTTTGAAGCAGTTGAATTCATGAAAGAATTCAAGATTGTGAATGGTGAGTATTTCATCAATCAGAAGATCAAGGAAGGTAAGAGAGTATTGGCTGAAGGTGCACAGGGTAGTATGCTTGATGTTGATTTTGGTACCTTCCCTTTTGTTACTTCTTCAAATACAATATCTGCCGGAGTCTGCACCGGTCTCGGTGTTGCGCCACAACATATCAAAGAGGTTTTTGGTGTAACCAAGGCCTATTGTACGCGGGTAGGAAGCGGTCCTTTCCCTACGGAACTGCACGATGCAACTGGTGAAGAACTTCGTAAGATCGGGTCCGAGTTTGGTGCTACTACCGGCCGTCCACGCCGTTGTGGCTGGATCGACCTGGTTGCATTGAATTTTGCCTGTATGGTGAACGGTGTTACCAGCCTGATCATGACCAAGGCTGATGTGCTTGATTCTTTTACACAACTTGATGTATGCACCGCTTACAACGTTAACGGTACTGAAACCAAAGAAGTTCCTTTCCAGATGACAAGACTCCAGATCGAACCGAAGCTGGAATCGTTCAAGGGCTGGAATAAGGATATCACAGCAATGAAGAGTCCTTCCGAGCTGCCATCCGAAATGACAGAGTATGTTGCATTTATCAA
>JBEVNF010000353.1:0-5085 GCA_040508255.1 Flavitalea sp. | reverse complement strand
GTCAGGCGATGCAGTTGCACCGGAAGTTGGTAATGCTCTTCAGATGAAGAACATGCCACTCGGTACCAACATTCACAATATTGAAATGCAGCCTGGCCAGGGTGGAAAGCTTGTACGTAGTGCAGGTGCTTCAGCTCAGTTGACCAACAAGGAAGAAAGATATGCTGTATTGAAAATGCCTTCTGGTGAGTTGAGAAAGGTTTTGATTAATTGCTATGCTACTGTTGGTATCGTTAGTAACAGCGACCACAGCCTTGAAAGAATGGGTAAAGCAGGTCGTAACCGTTGGAAAGGTATCAAACCAAGAACACGTGGTGTTGCGATGAACCCGGTTGATCACCCGATGGGTGGTGGTGAAGGTAAATCTTCAGGTGGACACCCACGTTCAAGAACTGGTAAATATGCCAAGGGCTTGAAGACTCGTCAGAGAGGAAAGGGTAGCGACAAGCTGATTATCCAGACCAAGAAAGGTAAAAAATTAGCCAAGTAATCAAATTTCAAATTAACCTAAAGTCAATATACCATGGCTCGTTCAATTAAAAAAGGTCCTTATGTAGCTGCCGGTCTCGAAGAGAAAGTGTTGGCGATCAACGAAGGTAAGAGCAAGAAGAGTGTGATTAAAACATGGAGCCGTCGTTCAACGATCACTCCGGATTTCGTAGGGCACACCTTTGCAGTACATAACGGTAACAAATTCATCCCTGTTTACGTGACTGAATTTATGGTTGGTCACAAACTTGGAGAGTTTGCACCTACAAGGAATTTCAAAGGTCACTCAAGTAAAAAAGTTGCTTAAGTAAAAGTCACATTATCAGCCTTGCCGGGCTACGGTTATTAAGCCGGTTGTTACAGGTAAGGACAAAAAGTATAAAAATGGAAGCAGTAGCTAAACTCAAAAATTATCCGACATCACCACGCAGAATGCGTTTGCTGGCTGATGAGATCCGCGGCAAAGAAGTGGAGAAAGCATTGGCGTTTCTGGAATATCATCCACAACACTCTGCCACTCCTTTGCACAAGCTTTTGTTGAGTGCAATTGATAACTGGAAGCAGAAGAATGAGAATGAGAGCGTAGAGGATGCTAACCTGGTTGTAAAAACGATCTTCGTTGATGGTGCAAGAACTTTAAAGAGAATGTTACCAGCTCCACAGGGTCGTGCATATCGCATGCGCAAGCGTAGCAATCACGTTACCCTGATCGTAGACACTAAGACAACAACTAAATAATTCATATCAAATTCTAATAAATGGGTCAGAAAACAAATCCTATTGGTGCCAGGTTAGGAATTATCCGCGGATGGGAATCTAACTGGTATGGTAACAAAAGAGATTTTTCTACGAAGTTGATCGAGGATAACAAGATCAGGACTTACCTGAATGCCCGTATCAACAAAGGTGGTATCTCCAAGATCGTTATTGAGCGTACGCTGAATAAATTGATTGTGACCATCCATACTTCTAAGCCAGGTATCATCATTGGTAAAGGTGGCGGTGAAGTTGACCGTATCAAGGAAGAGTTGAAGAAATTAACCGGTAAGGATGATGTTCAGATCAATATTCTGGAGATCCGCCGTCCTGAGCTGGATGCGATGATCGTAGGTGATACTATCGCGCGCCAGATCGAGAACCGTATCAATTATAAAAGAGCTATCAAGATGGCGATTGCTTCTGCTCTCCGTATGGGTGCTGAAGGAATCAAGATCAAGGTTGGTGGTCGTCTGGGTGGTGCTGAGATCGCACGTTCAGAAGAAATCAAACAAGGTCGTACTCCATTGCATACACTCCGTATGGATATCGATTATGCAAACGTATTTGCACTTACTGTTTATGGTAAGATCGGTATCAAGGTTTGGATCTGTAAAGGTGAAGTTCTTGGTCAGCGTGATCTGAATCCAAACTTTGTTGGTGGCAATACTGATGCCGGCCCAAGAAGACCATCCGGTGAAGATTTCAGGGATCAACGTGGTGGTGGTGACAGAAGAGGTGGTGGAGATCGTAACCGCGGTGGCGGACCAGGTGGAGATCGTAACCGCGGTGGCGGAAGAGGTCCTGCAGGTGGTGGCCAGGGTAGAAGATAATTAGTTTACCAATTTTCAAATTTTCAAATTTTAGATAAATGTTACAGCCAAAAAGAACGAAACACAGGAAAGCGCAGAAAGGGCGTATCCGGGAAGTAGCAAAACGTGGAACTTCTATTGCATTCGGTTCGTTCGCTCTGAAAAGTCTTGAGCCAATCTGGTTAAACAACCGCCAGATCGAAGCAGCACGCCAGGCGCTGACCCGTGCAATGAAAAGAGAAGGAAACGTTTGGATCCGTGTGTTTCCTGACAAGCCGATAACCCGCAAACCACAAGAGGTGAGAATGGGTAAAGGTAAAGGTAACCCTGAGTTCTGGGCTGCTGTAGTTGAACCAGGACGTATCCTTTTTGAATGCGACGGTGTAACGGAAGCTGTAGCGAAAGAAGCTTTTCATCTTGCTGCTCAGAAACTGCCGATTAAAACCAAGTTCATTACCCGCCGCGATTACCAGGCGTAAGCAGTGAACCAAACAAATTGTCAAAAATTCTAAAAGCAAAAAGATGTCAAAGAGAATCGATTTCGTAAATAGTCTGAAAGATCTCAGTGTTAAGGATCTGACGGCAAGAATCCAGGAGGATGAACTGCGCCTGAAGAAACTTGAGTTTGCTCACGCTATTTCTCCACTGGAGAATCCGATGAGTATCCGTGATCTTCGCAAGGATCTCGCTCGTCTTAAAACAGCATTGACCAGCAAAAAAGACCAGGTCGAATCAAAATAAATGAATCTGGAAATTTGAAACTGATGATGATCATCACTGTGATTTCAAATTTTCAAATTTTCAAATTTTCAAATTATAACAATGGCTGAAAATACAACAAGCGCTGAAACAAGAAATCTGCGTAAGATCAGAATCGGGTTGGTTACCAGCAACAAAATGGCTAAGACCGCTACTGTTGCCGTTGAAAGACGTGTTAAGCACCCTATCTATGGTAAGTTCGTAAAAAAGACTACCAAATTCCACGTTCATGACGAAAAGAATGAGACCACTATTGGCGACGTTGTTAAGATCATGGAAACCCGTCCACTGAGCAAGACCAAACGCTGGAGACTTGTGGAAGTAGTGGAAAAAGCAAAATAACATTAACCACAAATCTCAAATCGAACAAAGATGATTCAGCAAGAAAGCAGATTAAATGTAGCTGATAATAGTGGCGCTAAAGAAGTTTTATGTATCCGTGTGTTAGGAAACAGTGGCCAGGATTACGCTAAGATCGGAGATAAGATCGTTGTTACCGTAAAGGACGCGATCCCTGCCGGTGGTATCAAGAAAGGAACAGTAACCAAAGCGGTTATCGTTCGTACAAAAAACAAGCTGCGTCGCAAAGACGGATCTTATATCCGTTTTGATGACAACGCGGTTGTTCTTCTGAACAACTCTGATGAGCCACGTGGTACCCGTATCTTCGGACCAGTAGCAAGAGAATTACGTGACAAGGGTTATATGAAAATTATCTCCCTCGCTCCTGAAGTTCTTTAATCAATAAGACCAACAATTTCTCATTAAGAGACAAATCATATAACAATGAGTACAAGATTCAAAGCCAAGTTTAATATCAAGAAGGGTGACACGGTTGTCGTTATCTCTGGTGCATCACGCCCAAGAAAAGATGAAAGTGGCAAGATCGTCTACAAACCACGCAAGGTGCTGGAAGTATTTCCTGACCAGGAGAAGGTTCTTGTAGAAGGCGTGCACGTGGTGACCAAACACACCAAACCTTCTGCCCGTGATACTAAAGGTGGTATTGTAAAGAAGGAATTGCCTATTCACATCTCTAACGTGATGTTGTGGGATGCAAAGAGCAATACTCCTGCAAAAGTAAAACGTACCCGCGAAGAAGGTAAACTGGTACGCGTTTCTAAAAAATCCGGCGAGGTAATTAAATAATTATACAATGAGCACAACTACTTATACTCCGAGATTAGCGGATAAATACAAAAAGGATGTGGTTCCTGCGTTGATGAAACGTTTCAGCTATTCAACCCAGATGCAGGTTCCTAAACTTGAAAAAATCTGCCTTAACCGTGGTGTTAACGGAGCAGTTACTGACAAGAAGCTTGTTGATATTGCAGTTGATGAACTGACAACTATCACAGGTCAGAAAGCGGTATCTACTTTGTCAAAAAAGGATATCTCTAACTTCAAACTCAGAAAGGCAATGCCGATCGGTGCAAGGGTAACACTTCGCGGAGTTAAGATGTATGAGTTCCTTGACAGATTGATCGCTACTGCACTTCCACGTGTACGTGATTTCAAGGGTATCAATGACAAATCATTCGATGGCCGTGGTAACTACACACTTGGTGTAACTGAGCAGATCATCTTCCCTGAAATTGATATCGACAAGGTTAACAAGATCACTGGTCTTGATATCACCTTCGTTACAACCGCAGGTACAAATGAAGAAGCTTACGAGTTGCTTAAGGAACTTGGTATGCCATTCAAGAATATCAGAAAAGGCGAAGCAGAACTTTAATCAAAGCAAAAAACTAAACTTTTAATATGGCAAAGGAATCAGTTAAAGCCAGACAAAGAAAGAGAGAACGTCTTGTAGCTCAATTTGCAGAAAAGCGTGCATCGCTTAAAGCAGCAGGTGACTACCAGGCGCTTGATCAACTGCCGAAGAATGCTTCTCCGGTACGTTTGAAAAACCGTTGTCAGCTGACGGGCAGACCAAAAGGATATATGCGTTATTTCGGATTGTCCCGTGTTATGTTCCGTGAAATGGCTTTGAATGGTAAGATCCCGGGAGTCCGCAAGGCTAGCTGGTAAACTGCCGGAGCTTACAACGATGCTGATCTGTTCAGCGGATTGCGGGCACAGGTAGAAAGAATTTTTAAGTGGATGTTTTCGCAAAGGTTACCGGAAGGCAACTGGAAATATCCAAACTGAAAACAGGTCATTCGTAAACATTAAATTGAACGGATGGCTATTAAAAAACAAAAATTTTCAACTGAGTTTATATGGTAACTGATCCTATAGCAGATTTCCTGACCAGGGTACGTAA